>JBILYS010000283.1:0-3330 GCA_044377625.1 Crocinitomicaceae bacterium | reverse complement strand
ATACTTTCCTTGTAAATACTCAAACAAGTTGTAATTTGGTTTTAACTGCATTCCAAACAAATTCAAATATGTGCAGTGGTTCTTGCAATGCCTCAATGTCTTATGCTTACACAGATCAAACTATGAATGCGCCATATATAATTACTTTAGGAAACACAAATGGTGTCGTACAAACACAACAATTAACATCAGCATCGGGTTCTGGAAGTTTTACAAATGTTTGTGCGGGTACATATACAGTAACTGTGCAAAGTGCTAATGGCTGTTCTTCGATATACACAGTGATTATTAATTCCCCTTCATACATGAGTATTAATCCTTCTCAAGTGAATCCAACTGCTGGAAATTCAGATGGTTCAATTACAATGAATGTAACAGGTGGAACTCCAGCTTATGAATACAGTATTGACAATCAAACTACTTGGCAAGCAGGAAGTACGTTCAACAACTTACCAAATGGTGTTTACATTATTTATATTCGAGATCTAAACGGTTGCACGCAAATTTATTGTGTTCTTTTGGGAAGTCCAACAGCTACCGTTATTGAGCTTGAAGAAAACATTAGCGTTTATCCTAATCCTACTAACGGTCTTATTTTCTTAAACTCTGAGAACATTGAATCAACAAAAGTTTATACTTTGAATGGGCAGGTCCTTTCCCTTGAAAGCATAAAAGCGGTGAATGGAAGTGTGATAGACTTAGGAAATATAGCGGATGGCTTATATATTTTGGAAGTAAAAATGGTAAATGGTAAAGTTAATCGCACACATATTGTGAAGGAATAGCCTCATGAATATTTGAAGTTCCCCTAAAATTAATTTTTTTTTACAGTTGTTTTTGCTTAAGTTAGCCCCGTTAAAATTATGAAACTATGAATAAAAAAATGTTGTTACTCCGTTTAACGATTGTATTGTCTTTTTTCTCCACGACAATACAGGCACAAATCGTTAAAAAAATTAACTTAAATCCGATTGAGACTTCAATTCAAACTATTTCATCTCTAGGAACGCCACAAATTCAAGCAAGTTCTTATAAACTTTATACCATTGATATAGCATCTTTAAGGTATCAATTGGAAGGAATAGGTCATGTTGAATATGAAAACAACGGATTTGTAGGTCAGATTAGTCTTCCACATCCTGATGGATCAAAACACACTTATTTAGTAAAAGAAAATTACACAATGGATCCGGTTTTAGGGGCTCAATACCCTGAGATTAAAACCTATGATGCATATAGCGAAGAAGATGGATCATCTGTTAAATTGGATGTTACTCCGCATGGTTTTCATGCTATGATAATGATTCCGGGTGAGAGTGCTGTTTTCATTGATCCAATTATTAAGGGAAATACGGAATATTATATTGTTTATAGTCGCAAAGATTTTATCACAGACAAAACGATGGAATGCCTTGTTGATAATTTAATGAAACATAAAGAAGGCAAACCTTCAATTGTGAAAAGTTTTGGAGATTGTACCCTTAGAACATATAGATTGGCATTAGCTGCAACTGGTGAATATACTGCTTTTCATGGCGGGACGGTTGCTCTTGCTTTAGCCGCTCAGAACACATCAATGAATAGAATCAATGGTGTTTATGAAAGAGAAATGGCTATTCATATGAATTTGGTAGCAAACAATAATTTAATAATTTATACAAACGCTACAACTGATCCTTATACAAATAATAATGGCGCAACAATGCTTGGACAAAACCAAACAACTTGCACTGCGCAAATTGGATCAGCAAATTATGATATTGGCCATGTTTTTAGCACTGGTGGTGGTGGTATTGCTCAGCTTCAAAGTCCTTGTAGCTCTGCGAATAAAGCTAAAGGTGTAACAGGAAGTCCATCTCCAATTGGAGATCCTTTTGATATTGATTATGTAGCACATGAAATGGGACATCAATTTGGTGCAAATCACACGTTCAATAGCAGTAATGCCGGGTCATGTGCTGGAAATACAAATGCGCCAACATCTTTCGAACCTGGAAGTGGAACAACTATAATGGCCTATGCAGGAATTTGCTCTCCTGTTAACGTTCAAAATAATAGTGATGATTATTTTCATACTATCAGTTTACAAGAAATAGGTGCGTTTGTTACTGGCGCAGGTCATACGTGTCCGGTAGAAAGCCCATTGTCGAATACAGCGCCATCTGTCGCTCCAGTTTCTGCAATATCGATCCCTCAAGGAACGCCCTTTTTCTTAACCGCATCTGCAACGGATGTTAATCCATTAAATGTTTTAACATATTGCTGGGAAGAAAAGGATGCTGGAACATCAACAACGGCACCAACAGCTACTCAAACAACGAAAGCAAATTTTAGAAGTTTTGATCCAACAACAAGTCCTACTAGATATTTTCCTAGTTTAGCTGCTTTAGCTGCTAATGGTCCATATACATGGGAAGTTTTGCCAACAGTTGCAAGAACTATGAATTTCCAAGTAACTGTTCGTGACAATGCTGCAGGCGGAGGTTGTAACGACGAATCAGCTGCAACGGTATCTGTTATTGCAACAAGTGGCCCCTTTGCTGTTACTTACCCAACTGCTACTGGAATTTCATGGGCAGGTTCAAGTTCTCAAACTGTCACTTGGAATGTTGTCAATACAACAGCTGCGCCAATAAGTTGTGCAAATGTTGATATTCTTTTATCTACAGATGGTGGTTTAACATATCCTACTGTACTAGCTTCGAATGTTCCTAATGATGGAAGTCAAGTAATTACGGTTCCAAACACAGCATCTACAACTTGTAGAATCATGGTTAGATGTTCAGGAGGTTATTTCTTTGACATCTCTAATAATAATTTCACAATTGTTGCATCTTCTTTTAATTACACACTAAGTTCAACACCATCAACGTTAAGTGTTTGTCAACCAAGTAACGCGGTCTTTACAGTAAATGTTGGTTCAATTGGAGGTTATAATAACCCAGTAACACTTTCAATAACTGGTGTTCCTGCTGGAGCTACTTCAGCTTTTTCAACAAATCCTGTAACACCTGTTGGAACTAGTACATTAACGATTTCAAATACAGCATTAGCTGCACCTGGAACATATACTCTTACAATAACTGGTAATAGTACCTCAGGAACTCAAATTACAACAGTTCAATTGTCAATTGCTAGCGGTGCGCCTTCAGCAATTACATTATTGACTCCTTTGAACACTGCGACTGGTGTTTCGGTTCCAACAGCCTTTACTTGGTCAACTGCGGTAGGTTCTGGAATAACATACGATATTCAAATAGCAACTGATGCTGGTTTTGCTTCAATTGTTGATCAATCTACAGGACTTAGTACAGCAACTTATACCTCTTC
>JBILYS010000284.1:0-3330 GCA_044377625.1 Crocinitomicaceae bacterium | reverse complement strand
AGGGAAATTTGATACTGTTATAGCAAGCGTAGTTTATTCATTTCCAATTCAAAGAGCGTTCAGATTAACGACAGAAAAAGAAATAGAATTATTACATCCAGAATTAATTGAAACTAGATCTCAGGATTTAGAATTAACGTACCACGATGCTGGTTCATTTTACTTTTTCAATGTGCCTGAGTTTCAGAAAAACAAGACTCTTTGGAAAGGAAAAGTTGGTTCGTATCAATTACCAGAACTAAAAGTTCAAGATATTGATACCTTGGAGGATTGGATGCAGGCAGAAATTAAATATTCGCAACTGCATAAATGACAAAGCGATTGTTATTTCGAGTTGACGCCAATCAAGAAATTGGCTATGGACATCTTACAAGATGCCTTTCAATAGCTGATTCAATCGATAATTTTGAAATTACTTTCTTAAGTACAGACAATCTTGAAACATATTTCAAGGATTTAAAAAATGAAAAATATCATTTTATTCAATTAAATGAGAGTAATGATTTCCTATCCATTATCAATTTACATGACATTGTAATTATCGATGGGTATAACTTTGATTCAAGTTATCATGAAGCAATACATTCCCTAGGAGCAAAAATTATAAGCATTGATGACCTTGCTAATCGAAAATTATTAGCTGATGTTATTTTAAATCCTACTCCAGCATTGTCTAGTCAAAACTATATTTGTCCAATTTACACCCAATTTTACATTGGTTTGGATTATGCATTGCTGCGCAAGACTTTTCTTGAATTAGCTCAAAAAGGATCAGTTACTAAATCTTCAAATAGCATAATGATTTGCTTTGGTGGTTCAGATCCATTAAACATCACCTTAAGAGCACTTAAGGAAGTTATCAAAAGTGAAAAATTTCTTGAAATTCATTGTGTTCTAGGTCCAGGGTATCTTTTTTTTGAATCGCTAATTGAATTCGAATCAGAAAACATCCATTTTCACAAAAATTTACAAGAGGCGGAAATGGCCCTTTTAATGGAAACATGTGAATTTGGGATCCTGCCATGCAGTGGAATTTTACTTGAAGGAATTACTGCTAAAATGAAAATCATTAGTGGGTATTATATTGAAAATCAAAAGTTCGTTTATCAGCAACATTTAAAATTGAAAACATTTGTAGATGCAAAGAATTTTTCATCTTCAGATATAACAAGTGCGCTGTTAGTATTAAATGAAACTATTCCACCATCGACATTAATTGATGGACATTCAATTGAAAGAATTCATAAAATAATTAAACAGATATCATCAGAGGGCGAATACTCCATTAGAGAAGCGGATATAACTGATTGTAACTTGACTTTTTCATGGGCGAACCATCCTACTACTCGACAATTTTCGTTTAATAAAGAAAAAATTGATTGGGAAGAACACTTAAAATGGTTCAGTAAAAAAATCCAATCCCCTTTTTGTTATTACCTCGTACTTGAAATGAAGTCGAATCTTATCGGTAGTATTCGATTTGATATCCTAGATAAAATTGCTACAATAAGTTACCTTGTTGCTCCTGATTATCATGGTCTAGGAATTGGCAACATCTTGTTTAGAAAAGGATTAATTGCCTTAGAAAAAAGGTTTACAATGAATGAATTAGATACTATTCAAGGCTTTGTTTTTAAGGATAATATCCCATCTGTTAAAACATTTGAACGATATAATTTTAAACAACAAATTAATCAAGACACATTTTTATTTACTAAAAAATTCACGAAAAATGATTAAAATCGGGAATTACTCACTTGATAAGAACAGTTCTGTTTTTATCATCGCAGAATTATCTGCTAATCATAATGGAAGTATTGATATAGCGAAAGAAACAATAAGAGCAGCAAAAAGAGCTGGAGCTAATGCTATTAAATTTCAAACGTATACCGCTGATACAATTACTCTAAATTGCAAAAAAGAGGATTTTAAAATTCATGGGACAATTTGGGACGGTAAATATTTACACGATTTGTATAAGGAGGCTTATACGCCATGGGAATGGCATGCTGAACTTTTTAAAACAGCTGAAGAAGAAGGATTAATTTGCTTTTCCTCACCATTTGATAATACATCAGTTGATTTTTTAGAAACTTTAAATGTTCCGGCATACAAAATTGCATCTTTCGAGATTACAGATATTCCCTTGATTCAATATACAGCTAAACAAGGTAAACCTATAATAATATCAACTGGAATTGCGGAATACGATGATATTAAATTAGCTATACAAACATGTGTGGAAGTTGGAAATCATCAAATTGTATTGTTAAAATGTACATCTAGCTATCCGGCCCCAATTGAGGAAGCAAATATGATCATGGTGAAAAAATTAGCAGATGAGTTTAATTTATTAACTGGCCTTTCAGATCATACAATTGGTTCGATTGTTCCTATTGTTTCTGTTTGTTTTGGAGCTAAAATCATCGAAAAGCATTTCATTTTAGATCGGTCAATCGGTGGTCCAGATGCATCTTTTTCAATGAATGAAAGTGAATTTAAGGAAATGGTAAACGCTGTTCGTCAGGCTGAATTGGCAATAGGGAAAGTCTCATTCGAATTAACGGAAAAGCAAGTTGCTGGAAAAGTCTTTGCTAAGTCATTATATATTGCAAAAGATTTGAACATTGGAGAAACAGTTTTAAATGAGCATATTCGTTCTGTACGTCCAGGATATAGTCTTCATCCAAAGTTTCTAAAAGAACTAATAGGTAAAAAATCCCTCAAACAATTTACAATAGGTGACCGCATAAAAAAAGAGGATTTTGAATAATCCTCTTTTTTTGTTTTAAGCTTTATTTTTTTTCCTTTTCCAATTATAAAAAATCGTAATTCCGAAAAGAATAAATAATAATACCGAACCAATTCTAGCTACGTTATTTACTTTAAGATATTTTGAATTATCGTAAATAAATTCAATTTTATGTTTGCCACTAGTTAATTCTAATCCTCTTAACAGGTAATTTACTTTTCTTATTTCGACTTCCTTCCCATCAACAAAGGCTTTCCATCCTTCTGGGTAATAGACCTCAGAAAAAACAGCAAGTTGATTGCCTTTTGAATCTGCTGAATATGTCAATTTATTTGGAGCGTAGCTCAACAGTTTAATTGAGCCTTCTCCGGAGAACTTTGATGCAGTTAATTTAGAAGCTTCAGAAGTCAACATTATTGCTTCTTCAGCAGGCTTAAACTCATTAATAACTGTAATTGACACTAGAGATAAAAAGGATTTTGCAGTGTCCATAGTCATGGTCATAATTGGCACCAAATTAGTTTGTCCTCTTGCATCCATTACAAACATAGCTTCAGTTCCTTCTGTCATACCATTAC
>JBILYS010000037.1:0-9507 GCA_044377625.1 Crocinitomicaceae bacterium | reverse complement strand
TTCAGCCGTTTCATTAAACGCTTGAAAGGAAAATCGAATATAACAATCATTACCATGGCGCATAACTGGAATTTCAATTTTATACTTTTCAAATAACAAGCGCTGTAATTTTTCAGGTTCAGTCGTTTGAATTTTAGCACTGCAAATTTGACCAAAGAAATCTTTGTTCAAAGGAGCCAAAGCAGTTGTTTTTAGAAAATCAAATAACTTTGGTGCATTTTCTAAAACTTCCTTTTTACAATTCATTGAAACTGAATTCCAATCATATTTATTCATGAATTCGATGGCTTTGGGGATCGTCAAATATGCTGAAAAATCGCGCGTACCATTGAATTGATGGTAATCGAAGAATTTCGAATCAGAAGGATTGATACTTTTGAATCCCCAGCTAATGATTAAAGGATCTAAGTTTTCTTGAAGTTCTTTTTTGACATATAAAAATGAACAACCTTTTGGAGTCATCATCCATTTGTGACAAGCACCAGAGTAATAGTCTGCTTGTAATTCGGATAGATTTAATTCAATGTGACCTGGAACATGTGCACCGTCAATAATTGTTATTAAACCACGTTTTTTTGCTTCTTCACAAATCTCTTTAACAGGTAAAATCAAAGCTGTGCTACTCGTTATTTGACTTATAAAAATGTATTTTGTTTTATCAGAAAAGCCTTTCCAAAATTCTTGAATAAAATCTTCTTTTGATTGAATAGGCAATGAAATGGGCTGACGAACATATTTTGCACCCGTTTTTTCACAGTAATATTCCCACGTTTTATCCATTGCACCGTATTCTAAATTAGTGGTCAAAATCTCATCGCCAGGATTGAGAAGTAGGTTTTTTGCTAAAATATTAAAAGCATGCGTCGGATTTGGAACGAAAACTAAATCTTCAGCATCGCAATGAATATATGTCGCCAAAGCTTCTTTTGATTTTTTTAAATAAGCATAACCATCAACAGTGATATATTGAACAGGTTCCTTTTCTAGCAGGTATTGCCAGTTGATATAATCATCAAAAATTTCATTTGGACAAGCCCCGAAAGATCCGAAGTTGAGAAAGGTGATTTCTTTGTCAAGTAAAAAAAGATTTTTCATTTTAATATATTTCTTTTGCTAAAATACAGGATTGATTGCAATTAATAAAGACTTTCATAGTTCAATTTTATTCCAAATTTTTGTCAATCGTGCTTTTCAAATTTCTTATGGCACGATATTGTGATTTAAAAAAAAGCTTATCTTAGCAACGCGATTACCAAACCAATAGCAGTTTTAATTATTAATTAAATTTACTAGTACGCATGGCAATGAAATTTTTTATCATTACTGTATTTATGGGGGTCGCAGGATTCTCATCAGTAAAAGCCCAAGACTCAATTGTAAAAGCCAAAATTTTAGATGATGGCTCCCAAAACGCAGAGAAATTCTACAACAGTGGGATTCATTATTTTCAAGAAAAGAATTATAAAGCTGCATTATTGGAATTTGATCAAGCCATTACTTTAAAAGCTGATTTCGATAAAGCATATTATAACAGAGGAAACACGAAATTTGAATTAGCAGATTTTAAAGGTTCAATGGAAGATTATTCGATGGCTTTGAATATTAGTCAACAAAGTGAATATTTCTTTGGTAGAGCGCAAGTCAAAGTTGCTACTTCCGATAAACCTGGTGCATTGGAAGATTATTCTTCTGCAATTCAAATGAACACAGGCTATTCTCAAGCATTCTATTATAGAGGTGTCATCAAATTTGAAACAGAAGATTATCAAGGTGCAATTACTGATTTTACGGAAGCAATCAAATTTAATAACGAATATGCATATGCTTTCAACGATAGAGGTAGTGCAAAACTTCAACTCAAGGATTTAGATGGTGCAATTTTCGATTACAAAAAAGCACTCGCAATTAATCCAAATATGCCATTTACGTTGAATAACATGGCAAGTGCTAAACGCAAAAAAGCGGATTATAAAGGTGCAATTGAAGATTATTCTTCTGCAATTAAATTAAAAGGAGATTACTATGTTGCCTACACAAATCGAGGAAGTGCAAAGATTGATGCTGGTGATTTTAAAGGTGCAATAGATGATTTTACAAAAGCGTTACAATTAAAGAGTGATTATGCTTTTGCAATGAATAATCGTGCAACTGCCAAATATAAATTGAAAGATTATCAAGGTAGTATCGACGATTGTACGAAAGCTATTCAAATTGATGCGAAGTATGGTTATGCTTATTTGAACCGTGGAATAGCGAAGGAAATGTTGAAAGACTTTTCTGGTGCTTGTTCTGATTGGAAAAAAGCAATTGAATTAGGCGTTGAGACAGCGAAAAATTACTCGTCAGATTGTAAATAAGCATTTTAAGAATTTTTGAAGAAAAACGATTATGAAAAACATCATATATACATCAAAAAATACATTTTTAGTCGCATTATTTCTTGTGATTTCAAATGTCCTATTAGCTCAAAACATTGAATTCACCAAGGAATTTTTTAAGGAAGATAAAGATGGCTTGAAAGTAGCCAAAGACAATATTGAAAAAGGAGATGCATTTTTTAACGAAGGAGCTATCTACTTTAAACAAGCAATAGAACCTTATTTAGCAGCGAATAAATTCAATCCGAATAATGCGCTTTTGAATTACAAATTGGGAAGGTGTTACTTAGCTTCAAGTTTTAAATTAAAAGCAATTCCATTTTTGGAAAAAGCACAACAGCTTAACCCAACGGTTGATTCATATTTGAATTATTACTTAGGAAAGGCGTATCATTTGGATATGCAATGGGACAAGGCAGTGAAAGAATTTTCTGTGTTTCAAAAAAGTGTCAATGCAAATGATAATCCTGAAGCAATAATTGAAACGACTAAATTCATCAAAGAATGTTATGTTGGAAAGGAACTTTCCCAAAAACCTATTCGTGTATTTATTGACAATCTGGGTAAAGAAGTTAATTCACAGTATACTGATTATGGTCCGGTGATTTCTGCTGACGAATCTGTTTTATTGTTCACTTCTCGTCGTCCAAACACAGTTGGAGGTGGAATAGATCCAGGAATTAATGAGTATTTTGAAGATATTTATATTTCGTACAATCAAGGTAACGGTAAATGGTCAAGTGCTGCGAATATGGGAGAACCAGTTAATACAAATGACCATGATGCCAATTCCGGTTTATCTGCTGATGGAACAAAATTTCTTATTTACATTGGTAAAAACAACGGAGATTTATATGAATCTGAATTGATTGGAACAACTTGGAGTAAGCCTGAAGCAATGAATAAAAACATTAACGGTGATAAAAGTCACGAATCTTCAGCTTGTTATTCCCCGGATGGAAAAGCGGTGTATTTTGTTTCTGATAAACCAGGTGGAATTGGTGATAGAGATATTTATATTTCATACAAAGACGAAAAAGGGAAGTGGGGAGAAGCGAAAAATCTTGGAACGACTGTCAATACAAAATATGGTGAAGAAGGAGTTTTTATTCATCCTGATGGGAAGACACTTTATTTTAGTTCTCAAGGACACAAAGGAATGGGCGGATACGACATTTACAAAACTATTTACAATGATAGTTTGAAAACGTGGTCAACACCAGAAAACATCGGATATCCAGTAAATACGCCTGATGATGATGTCTTCTTTGTTGTTTCAGCAAGTGGTAGACATGGTTATTACACATCATTTAATCCAAATGGTTTTGGAGAGAAAGATTTGTACTTAATCACCTTTTTAGGAGCTGAAAAACCAATGATTCAGAACAATGAAGATAATTTGATTGCAAGTCAAGCAGCGCCTGTTAAGGAAATTGTTGTTGCTCCAGTTATGGATATACAAGAAGCGAAATTAACCATCTTAAAAGGTGTAATTACTGATGCTTTGACCGGAAAACCATTAGCCGCAACAATTGAAATTATTGACAATCAAATGAATCAGGTAATTGCGACATTTACTTCAAACAGTTCAACAGGTAAGTATTTGGTTTCACTTCCAGCGGGTAAAAACTATGGAATCGCTGTGAAAAAAGAAGGCTACTTGTTTCACTCAGAAAACTTTGATATTCCAAATACAGCAGCATTTCAAGAAGTAACGAAAGATGTGGAATTGAAAAATATCGCAGTTGGAAGTAAAATCATTCTGAAAAACATCTTCTTTGACTTTGATAAAGCGACGCTACGTCCAGAATCAACTAACGAATTACAACGATTAACAAAACTGTTAATTGATGTTCCAACATTGAAAATCGAAATTTCTGGTCACACCGATTCGAAAGGAGCAAATGAATATAACCTTGCCTTGTCTGATAATAGAGCAAAAGCTGTTGTCAACTACTTGATAAAAGCTGGAATTGCTGCAAATAGATTGACTTCAAAAGGATATGGTGAAGAACAACCTATTTCAACAAACGATACAGATGAGGGACGTCAATTAAATCGACGTACTGAATTTAAGATTATAAGCATGTAAGAATTTTGATGTTCTTTTTAATGGCCCTGAGTTTTCAGGGCCTTTTTTATTTGTTACCTTAGCTCAATTAAGAAATCAATGTAACATTGGTAACTTTTTAGTTAATTTTAAAAAGCCAACTTTGCAATTGTAAATAATAAGTTGAATTTATAGATGGATATTTTAGCGTACGTTTTAGCTGTTTTTGTAGGGATTTCTTTAGGATTGGTAGGAAGTGGCGGTTCAATTTTGACCGTTCCAATTCTTGTGATGATTTTGGGGATTGATGCAACGCTAGCAACAGCTTATTCCCTTTTCATTGTAGGAACAACAGCTTTAGTAGGTGGAATTAAAAGTGCGTTAGAGAAACGAGTTGAATTTAAAACTACATTGATTTTTGGCGTTCCTTCAATCATCGCCGTGTATTTTACAAGGGGATTTGTTTTGCCACAAATTCCAGATTCAGTGATGACAATTGGTGGTTTGGAAATTACAAAGTCAATGTTATTAATGTTGCTTTTTGCAATAGTAATGATTGGCGCTTCTTATTCCATGATTAAGCCTCTCAAAAAGGATTTAGATTTAGGTTTTATTCCACCAGTGAATTACACGCTGATTTTTATTCAAAGTATTTTCATTGGATTTATAACTGGTTTGGTTGGAGCAGGGGGTGGATTTCTAATTATTCCAGCGTTGATTCTATTTGCACATATTCCTATGAAAAAAGCAATTGGAACTTCATTATTGATAATCACTACCAATTCAGCTATTGGCTTTATAAGCGTTTTGAAATCAGATTATATAATTGATTGGACCTTACTGAGTATTTTCACAACAGCTTCAGTTATCGGGATTTTCATTGGATTTAAATTGGCTAAAAAGATAGCTGGAGAAAAATTAAAAAAGGGATTTGGATATTTTATCCTGCTCATGGGAATTTATATTATTCTGAATGAAATTTTCATGAAAGGATAATTACATTTTTACAATTTTTTATTAGAACTTTGAATAGAGATAGTAGATAAAACACACAAACAACAGACATGAAAATAGAACAAATATACACAGGATGCTTGGCGCAAGGAGCGTATTACATTACTTCAAATGGAGAAGCAGTAATCATTGATCCATTGAGAGAAATTGAACCATACATTGAACGTGCGAAAAAAGACAATGTTCAAATCAAATATATTCTTGAAACGCACTTTCATGCTGATTTTGTAAGTGGTCACGTCGATTTAGCAAAAGCAACCGGCGCAACAATTGTTTTCGGACCTAATGCGCAAACAACGTACGAATCGCATATAGCAAAAGATGGTGAACTTTTGAAATTCGGGAACATTTCAATGAAAGTAGTACACACTCCAGGACATACAATGGAGAGTACTTGTTTTTTATTGCAAGATGAAAAAGGAATTGATCAAGCTTTATTTTCTGGAGACACTTTATTTATTGGAGACGTTGGAAGACCAGATCTTGCTCAAAAAGCAGCATCAATGACACAAGAACAATTAGCTGCAACACTTTACCATTCGTTGAGAAATAAAGTAATGACATTAGCCGATGAAGTTGTTGTATACCCCGCTCATGGGGCAGGAAGTTCTTGCGGTAAAAACATGAGTAAAGAGACTGTTAGTACGATTGGTGAACAAAAAAAGCTGAATTATGCGTTACGAGCCGATATGACTGAATCAGAATTTGTAAAAGAAGTTACTGATGGTTTATTGCCTCCTCCAGGATATTTTGGTATGAACGTTATGATGAATAAATCTGGATATGAAAATATTGATGTTGTGATGAAAAGAGGAATGCAAGCCTTGGATCCAGAAGCTTTTGAAGCGGCGGCAAATGAAACAGATTCAATAGTACTTGACACAAGAAATGCACAAGTTTTTTCTGAAGGATTTGTTCCAAATAGTATTAATATTGGATTAGATGGCCAATTTGCTCCTTGGGTTGGAGCTTTGTTACCAAATATTAAACAAGAAATACTGATAATTTGTGAAGTTGGTCACGAAAAAGAAACGGTTAAAAGACTAGCTCGTGTTGGCTATGACAATGTAATAGGTTATTTAAACGGTGGTTTTGATGCATGGAAATCAACCGGAAAAGAGATTGATACTGTAAAACGTATTTCAGCTGAGGAATTTGCACTAAAATTCAATGATAAACCAAAGATCATAGACGTAAGAAAACCGGGAGAATTTGCTGCTGAACATGTTGATGGAGCTGATAGTATTCCTTTGGATTTTATTAATGAAGATATGGCACAATTCCCGAAGGATAAAGCTTTCATTATCCATTGCGCTGGTGGTTATAGAAGTATGATTGCTGCTTCGATACTGAAATCAAGAGGCTATGATAATTTCATTGAAGTAGCTGGCGGATTTAGTGCAATTGCAAAAACAAATGTACCAAAAACAGATTATGTTTGTCCAAGCACATTGCGAAAAGCTTAAAGGCAATACCAAACAATCTAATGAAAATAACTATAACAGAAGAACTTGTTCAATCGATTCTAAAACCTCGAGACAAAGACACTCATAAAGGAATTTATGGTCATGCACTCATAATTGCTGGAAGTGAAGGGATGATAGGTTCAGCTGTTTTAGCTTCGAAAGCGTGTTTAAGAAGTGGTGCTGGATTAGTAACTGTTCATGTTCCAAGTTGTGGAATTGAAATTCTTCAAACTTCTATTCCAGAAGCAATGATAAGTAGTGATGCAAAAAAATCTTGTTTTGCAGATGAAATAAATATCGAAAAATATACAGTTGTTGCTGTTGGACCTGGAATTGGAACCAATACTTTAACTCAAAATGCACTTCATTCATTATTAAAAAAAGCTAATTCACCAATGGTGCTAGACGCAGATGGATTAAATTGTTTGAGCTTGAACAAAGAATGGTTTTCATTGATTCCAAAGCATTCGATCTTAACGCCACATCCAAAAGAATTTGAAAGATTAGTTGGTGCTTGGCAAAACGATGATCAAAAAATCGAAAAATTAAAATCTTTGTCAAATCAATTGGAAAGTAGTGTTGTTTTAAAAGGGGATAAGACGCTCATTTCAGTTCCAGGAGGAAAGTTGTATCAAAATTCAACTGGAAATCCTGGAATGGCAAAGGGTGGAAGTGGAGATGTGTTGACTGGAATGATAACAGCATTTTTAGCACAAGGCTATTCTTCGGAAGAATCAGCTGTACTTGGCGTCTATATTCACGGATTAGCAGGTGATTTGGCGGTGAAAGAATTTTCAGAATATAGTTTGTTGGCAACAGATCTAATTGAATTTATTCCAAAAGCATTTTTAAAATTAAACATGAAGGGAAGCAATTAATTGTATTCCAGTAGGTTAGTCAAGTATAATTTCTTCCTTTTCTTTCATCAATATTTTGTCAATTCGCAATCCATCAACATCGACAATTTCAAAATAGTATTTTTCAAATTCAAAATTTCCTCCAGCAACAGGAATTGCTTTAAGGTTTTCTAATACAAAACCTGCAATTGTCGTGTATTTCGAGATATTATCTTCAATCACTTCTCGTTGGAAATATTGATTCAATTCATAAATCAATGTTTTACCATTAATCAAATAACTGCCATCAGTGCGTTCAACGATATCTAATTCGTCAACTTCGTCTTCATCTGGTAAATCACCAACTATTGCTTCAATTAAATCATGTAACGTGATAATTCCGACAACGCTTCCGTATTCATCTATGACAGTTCCAATATATTGCTTTTTGCTTTTAAACAAGCTTAAAATATTGAAAGCAGGTGTGTTTTGGATAATGTAAATTGGAGCTTCAAAAATATCAGAGATTTTAAAATCTGGACGTTTATAGTTTTCTAAAAAGTCTTTAACATTTATTACACCTTTGATATTGCTTATTTGATCCTCACAAACAATGAATTTTGAATGTGCACTTTTCAATAATTGACTAAAAATATCCTCAATTGAATTAGAAGTATCAATCCATTCAACTTCAGAATTGTGTGTCATTAATGATTTTGCCGTTTGATCAGTAAAGTAGAATAAATTTTGATGAACTTGACTTTCATCCGTTTCCAAAACACCTTGTTTCCCTGCATTGAACAGCATGAATTTCAATTCCTCTTCACTCATGTGTTCAGTGTCATTTTCTTTGACGCCAAAAATCTTAAGAATTACTTTTGTGGAAATAGAAAGTAGTTTAACAAAAGGGAAGGTTGCTAAGGTAAAGTACTTAATAATTGGAGCGCAAATCAAGGCAATTTTTTCTGAGCTATTCATTGCAATCGATTTCGGTACTAATTCTCCGATTACAATCGTGAAATACGTAATACTTCCAATCACAATAACTAAAGAAACAGAATGAACATATGATCCAAGAAATGAATTTACGCCAAATGTTGCTTCTAAATCGTCTGTCAATGTTGCACCACCATAAGCACCCGCAACAATTCCAATTAAGGTTATTCCTACTTGAACAGATGATAAAAAATTCTCTGGTTTATCAAGCAATTCTAATATTGTTTTAGCGCGAGAATTTCCTTGGTCTGCAAGGTGTTGAATACGAGATTTTTTGACGGAAACCAGCGCAATTTCTGATAAAGCGAAGAAACCATTTAAAAGTGTAAGAAAGAAAATTACAATTATTTCCATAGGTTACAAAGCTACTAATTTCTAGTGGTTGATTGTTTTGTTTTTAATAACATTTAAATAAAAAAAGCCTTAAAACAAATTGTTTTAAGGCTTTAAATTATGTTTTCAAGACAAATTATGAATTAATCCTCATCTTCGTCGTCGTCATCTTCCTCTTCGTCATCATAAGACGAGCCGATTTTATAATCATCTTCATCAAAATCATCATCGTCGTCGTCTCCAAAAAAGCGGTTGTTTTTACTGCTCTTTTTATGCGCATTCATTTTGGGCTTTTTGGAATTGTCATCCGCTCCCCAATCTTTTGCTTTTTTCTCAACTTTCTTTCTTTGCTCCGTTTTCAATGCATCAGTTCCAGGAGGAATAAATGCAGGTGCATCATCACTACTTGGAGGTCTAAAACTTGGTCTCGGACT
>JBILYS010000282.1:0-3346 GCA_044377625.1 Crocinitomicaceae bacterium | reverse complement strand
CTGAAGTGCCTTGGGTGGGTGATTTAATGGTTTCTCGATGGGCGTATGAAGCAATCGCTGTTACGCAAAGTTCAGAAAATCAATTAGAGAAAGAATATGCGAAACTCAACGAGAAGAAGTTTGATGCCGCTTGGAAAAAAGATTTTTGGCTTCCTGAAATGCAAAGAAACTTGGAAGTAATTCGTGACGAAAAAGCACCTATTTTAATCAAAGAATTTTCGAAAGAACTTCTTCACAATGAAATCGAAAAAGAAGAAGCTAAATGGGGGAATCTGGAATGTGAAGAATGTGAAGAAGAATTACAATCAATCAATACCAAAGATTTTAAAACTACTGGAATTGATAGTTTTTTAAGTTTGTTAAAGGAACAATACACGAAAACAGCGAATGAAAAAAGTGATTTAATCGAAAATAAAAAACTCGCCTTCGGAATTGATAAATACAATGAAAAAAAGGATATTTATTCCAACGAAGCATTGAACGACATTGTTACAAATCGGTTAGAATCAGAGAAAATATTGACCTATGACCATCAATTATATAGAAAGGATAATCCAATTTATAATTCTGCAGCGAAACAGTCTTTCTTAAGCGCTCATTTTTACGCACCAGAAAAAAGTCTTTTTGGTCAACCAATTAAAACCTTATGGGCGAACATCTTTGTCTTATGGTTTTTTGTCATCATTTCTTTTATTGCACTTTATTACGATTGGTTGTTAAAAACATTGGCATTCTTCGAATACTGGAAAAATAGAATGCAAGAAAAAGCCACTCGTAAATAACAAGTGGCCCATTATAAAAATCAGATAATTTTAAATGACTATTTCGAAAAGATCATTTTAACTCGCAACTTGTAATTTGCAACTTTCTACTCCTTACATCAACATTCCACCACAAACATTAATTGTTTGTCCAGTAATATAAGTTGACATATCAGAAGCTAGGAAAACAGTTAGGTTAGCAACATCTTGTGGCGAACCTCCTCTTTTCAAAGGAATTGCGTTTCTCCATTCTGCTACTACTTTTTGATCCAATGCTTCAGTCATTTCAGTTTCGATAAACCCCGGAGCAATAGCATTACAACGGATATTTCTTGATCCTAATTCCTGTGCAACAGATTTTGAGAAACCAATCAATCCAGCTTTTGAAGCAGCATAATTCGTTTGTCCAGCATTTCCACTCACACCAACAACAGAAGACATATTTATAATTGATCCACTTCTCGCTTTTAACATTGGGCGTTGAACAGCTTTTGTAAGGTTAAAAGCAGACTTCAAATTGGTATTGATTACTTCATCCCATTGCTCTTCAGACATTCTCATTAACAATGTATCGCGTGTAATTCCAGCATTGTTCACCAAAACATCAATTGTTCCAAACTCAGCAACAACATCATCCACTAATTTTTGAGCATCATCAAATTTAGAAGCATCACTCTTAAATCCTTTTGCAATTCCACCATTTACAGAAAGTTCTTTCACTAAAGCTTGTGCCTTTTCGTCCGACGATAAATAGGTAAATGCCACTTTAGCACCTTGTTTCACACATTCTTCAGCGATTGCTTTTCCAATTCCTCTTGAAGCTCCTGTAATCAGAACTACTTTATCTTCCAATAATCTCATTTTCTAGTTTTTTTTCAAATATAAGTAAAGCTATTCGATTGATTTTTTGTTCTGCAGAAAAGAATCAAATAGGAATTGTGAATTAGTTAAAAAAGTCCCACGTAATACCAACTCTCAATTGCGTTGAAGCAATGGGATAATTTTTCATTAATTCAATATTATTGTCATTCCAGAAATAACCGATATTTTCAAACCTTACATAAAATTTAAATTCATCAATTTGAAATCCAGCGAAAAAATGCAAATTAGCATATCCTAAATTACTTGTCGCTAAATTATCGAGTTGAAAAGTACTTGTATTAGAACTATATCCAATTCGTTGATAAGATGATACGAATGAGAAATCAACACCCGTATACGCTTTCAGTTTTTTTGCTTTAAAGATTCCTCCTTTGATAAATATTCTTGTTTGAAGCTGATGCATCGGCAGAATTTGAAAATCTTTATCACTCAGTGTGAACAGGTAATTGGGTTGGATATTCAAAATTCTGAAACGATAATTGGCTCTTAAAGAAAACTGATTGAATCCAAACGATTTCAATGAATCATTTCTCCATGTTTCTCCAATAAAAAAGTAATTATTTGTCCAATTTGAATACGAATAACCAACAATAAAATCAATCGGACCAAGCTTTCCATCAATTGAAATACCGGCCTTTGTTCTTTGTTGTTTTTCTGGATTAAACATTAAAGTAGTGTAATTATTTCCAATTGCATAACGTTGATAATAATCCGGTAGTTTATTTTCGTGTTGGACAATGGCTTTAAACTCCAATTTATTTAATTTATAGGAAACGTTTAATTTTTCGGCATATTCATTTTTTGCTCCAATCAAATTCAACTCGAATTGATTTATAATTTCAATTCTATTTTTCGCATAATTATAATCTGCAAAAACGGAAATTTCTGTGGTATCACAATATCTTCCTAAATTCTGAAAATTCCAAAATTTAGCATCTGCTCCAACTTTCAGGAAATTACTTGAGTTTTTAATGAAAATACCAGCTCCATTTGAAATTTGCGACCATTGGTGTTGATCATACGTTTGTAAGCTGTCAAAATTGATGGAATTATATAATCCATAAATGGTATCATTTTCTTGATAAACAAACTTCTTGATTTTTAATTCATGCTGTGTAAATAATCCAAATGCCCTTATTGAATCCTTGTTGAAATCAAAATAATTACTTTCAAATAACCGAATGCGTTTTGTATTTGTTTCTGCATCTTCTTTGTTAACAGGAATAAAGATTAAAGGATAATCATTTGCAAGTGTATCAGTTGCTAAGCCACCACTTTGAGCAACTCTTGATGATTCATATGAACCTTTCAATTCAAAAGAATAAACTTTTCCTAATCGTTGCAATTGAGCTTGTAGATCATTATGATTATAATCACTATTTCTTAAAAAACCAGTCGAAACACGTTTGATATAATCGATATTCAATAATGTCTTCTTATTAAAAACTTGTTGGTATTCTGCTTGAACAAATTGACTTCCTTGATTACCAAATGAATATGCAAACCCTATGTGCGGTAAGCCTGAGAAACGCATTGTTTTCCAATCTTTAAATGAATAGAATTGCTGTCCGCCAGGCGAGTTCAACAAAAGATTGACTGATGGAATAACCACTTGTCCGCCAGGAACTGTTGAAGAAGAAGAAGCAATAAAATCTATAGAATCAAGCTTCCCTCCTATTCTGTCGTCCATTTTGATTGAATCC
>JBILYS010000281.1:0-3360 GCA_044377625.1 Crocinitomicaceae bacterium | reverse complement strand
AATATATTCTAACCACAATTTTTGACCTTCAGATTCAAAACCTGTTGGACTTGGGTTATTCAAATATTTTTCAAGAAATTTTTCTGATTTTGGGGTGATTATTTTTTTCATCTGTATATGTTTTGTCTCTACACAAATGTAACATTTTGCTTTACTTTAACAAGGAAATATTCCCTTTGATGATTGATTCTTCACCATCAATACAAATTGCTTTTAAATAATAATCATACACATCTGGATCAAGTGCTTTTCCTCTAAATGTACCATCCCAACCGTTCAACCTATCAAACGATTCGAAGACCATTTCTCCCCAACGATCGAATATTCTGAATACCATTCCTTCTATCAATTGACCGCGAACAAATAAAACATCATTTTCTTTGTCACCGTTTGGAGAAAATGCATTTGGAACATAAATAAAAGGTTCACCACAAATAAAGCTATATGCTTTTACTAAAACTGTATCCGATTTTTCACAAATCCCATCACTAACAGTTAAGGTATATATTGTCGTTTGTTCAACAGTTGCAGTTGTTGATTGCATATTCGGATTTGTAACACCTGCAGCCGGTGTCCATTGATAACTCAATCCATTTGGTTGACCAATTAATGTTGTTGTACCTCCTTCCGGAATCAAAATTTCAGATGCCGATGCAATTACAGAACTCGATGAAATAGAACTCACCGCAATCCAAATGGAATCCTCAATAATACATCCATTGGAAGCCGAGGCCGTAACATAAATATATTGAGACGTTAAAGGCTGAACTTGAACTGCATTTGAAGTTGTTGGAACAACAATTATTGATGCTGGACTCCAAGCATAGGTGAATGTTATTAATGGGTTGAGATTGGTAGCTGTTATAATTGTAGTTTCACCCGAACAAATAGAATCATTAGCGGATAAAACCAGCGAGGAACTTGTAAATTCAACTTCTACACTATCTATGTGTGTACATCCAATATTGCCAGCCATTACATAATATGTTGTTGTTCCAGGAGGTGTAATTGTTAAAACTGAATCTGTTACATCAACATTCAAGGTGTCAAGAAAAGCCATAGATGACGACCAAATAAAATAATCAGCCGTTCCGTTGCTATTGGCCAACAAATTAATTTCAACTGGCGAACACAATTGTATTGTATTTGTGACACTTAATTGAATAGAATCCGTTACTGTGATTGTTATCATTGCAGTATCTGTAAGCAAACAAACGCTATCAGTAACATATAAATAAATATCATAAACCCCAGGTGTATCAAAAGTAATTGAAGGGTTGAAGATTACAGATGACGTATCACCATTTCCGAAATCCCACAAGTAAGAATCAGATGTTGTAGAAAAATTATCCAGAACAACATTAAATGTCGCACAACCTAAAGTTTGATCGGCTGTAAACTCAGCATTTGGGATTAATTGAAAATCAAATTTAAAAACAATGTTATTGCAATTCGAACTTAGATTCGTATTCGACCATGCTCCAGGCGTAGTTGGAAAATCTGAAAAACCTCCACAACCTCCACAAACGGATTGGTAAACAACACCATTTTTATCAAAACGAGATGTTCCTCCATCCACATGTTCGTTGGCTGAACTTCCACCTAAATAGGAACCATAAAGCAAGCCGGTAAAACCTCTTTCAATTACCAGTAAATAAAAATCGAATCCATTAGGCGCTGCTGGTTGAAAAGCATTCGACGAAATAGGCATTCCAGACAATGGTGTACCCTGTAATATATTTGCACCCCATCCAGATATATACATGTTTCCGCAAATATCAACTAGAAAAGCTGAGGGCGAAATATTAGTTGTTGGTAGACCATTCCCAAAAACTGTTGAATTTAAATTAGTAGTTAAAGTTGGATTTAATTTTATGACAAATTGACTACTATTTGGATTTACAAAGCCTGAATTGAAAACAGGAAAAGCACCTCCAGCAGATTGACCTAATAAAAATACATTGTCGTTTCTATCAATTTCAACAAAAAACGCTTGGTCGTAATTTGGTGTTCCAATATAGGAAGCAGCTGTAATCGCTGTGCCTGTGGGCAATAATTTAACTACAAAACCATCGGTTTTTCCACCATTGTAAGTCGGCTGCCATCCAGAGGAGGTGCTCGTCAAATTATTAGAACTAGTTCCACCGGAAAAAAGCACATTAAAACTCGAATCAATTTTTACTGAATAACAAGCATCATTATTGGAACCTCCATAATAACTGGACCACTGAAGTGTTGATAAATTAGAAGACAATTTAAAAATAACACCATCCTGTTGACCCGCATTAGTTAGCTGAAAGGCATTTTGTGTAGGGAAATTAGTAGATCTCGTGCAAGATGCTACCATGCAATTACCGACAGAATCAATCATTATTTCGCCTCTAAACTGATCCCCATAATTTGATGTTAAAGAATCATAATCTGCTACAGAGCCATAGATTCCAGATGTCACTTTTGTATTTACACCATCGTTCAATGAACCTCCCATATAAGTTGATGCCATTAAATTTTGGCCATTGGCACTTATTTTTGCAACGTAAATGTCAGTGCCTTGATTGGTAAAATAAACACCATTAAAATAAAAATTTGACGCAGCAGAGCCACCTCCGTGAGTTGTTTGATATCCACCAACTATTGGAAAATCTGTACTTGACGTTGCTCCGTAAATGTATAAATTATTCAATCTGTCACAAATCAAACTATGAGCAGTTTCAGAACCTTGTGTACCATCTCCTCCTCCTAGAAATGTCGTCCAAATCATATTCGTTCCATCTGAAGAATAACGAGAAATATAAACGTCAGTTATTCCATATGTTGCATTTGTTGGAACAGTGAAATTTGAATTCACATCATATGCATTATTATCAGGTGTTGGATAAGCGTTTCCAAAAACAGTTCCAGCAGAAAAGGCTGTTCCATCATATCCATATGTTGCAGTCATTCCAAAATTATCGGTGATTGAACCCGAATACGTAGCAAAAACTAAAATTGGATCAATAACCAAAATTGCATTTTTATTATAATTACCTAACTTAAAAGTAACGTCACCTTCATTTATTTCAAATACACAATTAACACCTATTATTTTCCCATTTACAACTTGATACGCATAAGGTTTTTGTTCTATAATATTTCCCAATTTGGTTTCAACTATTAGATTTCCTTTGCCATCAATTTTCACTTTTTCATGAGCGAAATAACTAAAATTAATAACTGTTGGATCCATATTAGGCTGAACGTGAAACTCGTATTTCAACTGTTCTCTTTCCTCAATTAATTTTAAATCAATGCCATTGTAAAACTCTTTCATTATTGCTTCTGAATATCCATAAACATTAGATGTCCAGCGAGATTTATCAT
>JBILYS010000280.1:0-3363 GCA_044377625.1 Crocinitomicaceae bacterium | reverse complement strand
ACTGAATATAATAAATTTCTCAATCGACTTTTTTTTCGATTGATGTGATTCCAAAATGGTAATTTATTCAACGATTTAATACTCGGATTTCCCTGAGCCATAAGTATCTGTTTATTTATTATTAATCACAAAAAATTGATTTATAAACCGTATCATATTTTGCCAAAATCTTCTTCCTTTTAAGTTTCAAAGTCGGCGTTAATTCTTCACCATCAACACTAAATTCAGTATCTAAAAGAGCGAATTTTTTAATTTGTTCCCAGTTTCCAAATCCTTTATTGAATCCGTCAATTTCCTCTTGAATTTTTGCCAAGACATAATTGTTTTTGGTAATAGAATGATTTGTAGCATCTCCCAAATCGATGTTTTTATGTTTTGCCCACTCTCTGATATATGCAAAACTTGGAATAATAAAGGCAGCTGGGAATTTTTCACTTTCACCAATAACCATTATTTGTTCTATGAATCGAGATTCTTTGAATTTGTTTTCCATCACTTGAGGAACAATATATTTCCCTCCAGAAGTTTTGAAAATTTCTTTTTTACGATCAGTGATTTTTAGAAATTTTCCTTCTTGAAACATACCAATATCACCTGTGTGGAACCAACCTTCGGAATCTATAACTTCGGCAGTTAATTCAGGTAATTTATAATAACCTATCATGACATTTGGACCCTTAACCAAGATTTCACCATCTTCTGCAATCTGAACTTGAACATCATCTATCAAAGCTCCAACCGTTCCAATTCGAATTCCTTTAGAGAAGCAATTAACAGAAACGACAGGTGAAGTTTCAGATAATCCATATCCTTCTAAAATAGGCATTCCAGCTGCTAAAAATATTCTAGCTAATCGTGGTTGCAGTGCAGCACTTCCAGAAGCAATAGCGCGAACATTTCCACCTAATGCTGCTTGCCATTTTTTGAAGATCAGCATGCGAGCAATAGCCAATTTTAATTTATACCACAAACTTTTACCTACAACATCATATTCCTCTCCAACAGAAACTGCCCAAAAGAATAACTTGCGTTTTATTCCTGTCAACTCGTCTCCTTTAGCCATGATTTTATCAAACACTTTTTCAATTAATCGCGGAACAGCTGTAAAAACATGTGGTTTGACTTCACGTATGTTATCTCCAATAGTATCCATGGATTCAGCAAAATAAATGGAACAACCCAAATGCATATATAAGTAATGCAACATACGTTCATAAATATGACAAACAGGTAAAAAGCTTAAAACACGAGAATTATTATCTGCTGGAATGGCTTCAATGCAACTATCAACATTGGATAAAATATTGTGGTGAGAAAGCATTACACCTTTTGGATTACCTGTTGTGCCAGAAGTATATATGATTGTTGCTAAATCGTGGTTTTTTACAAGATTTATTTGATCTTGGACGATTTGAATGTCAACTTCTTCAGACCTATTTGGTATTTCCTTCCAATTTGGGCATCCTTCGATTGTGTCAAATGTAAATAAATGTTCCAATGTGCTTACTTCACTTCTTATGTGCTGAATTTTTTGATATAACTCATGATTACTTACGACACACAATTTAATCCCAGCGTCATTTAGAATATATTTGTAATCGTTCTCAGAAATATTTGGATAGAGCGGAACAACGATTGCCCCAACTTGTTGAATTGCAATATCCATGATATTCCATTCATAGCGGTTATTAGAAACTAAAGCAACATTGTCACCTTTTTGAACTCCAAATGCAATCAATCCTCTAGCAACTAGCATTGATTGATCCAAGAAATCAGCGGTTGAAATTCCAATCCATTCTCCTTTTGTCTTCGTAACAAACATTTTTGAATTCGGATATTTTTCTAATTGATAACTTGGGATATCGAATAATCTCGTTGACGCAATCATATAAAAGTGGTGTTTTTTATTATAGACGAATATATTAATAATAATTGCTTTTTAAAGTAAAAAGGTAAAAGGTAAAAGGAAAAATTGTGATTCCAAGAACCAAATTACTTTTTCCTTCTTCCTTTTTACTTTTTCCTTCTTCCTTTTTTTAAGTATAGTTAATGTGTTGATAACAATTTGTTAATTGCAGGTAATTGAAAACCGACCAATATTCATTCAAAACAGTTGTTTGTTCGTTCTTGTAAACGAATTGGTAATTCACGTGTATATTTAAAGAAATTACCCGTTATAGAAATCTATGAGGGTGTAACTTTTACCGTTCTCAAATTGTTTAACTGCTAATTGCAAACGAAAATTTTGAAAAGACACGAGTACAATAGTGTATTAACCGAGCACAGCAATAAATTATATGGCTATGCAATGAAATTCCTCCGGAATTCGGAGGATGCGGAAGATATTGTACAAGATGTTTTTGAAAAATTATGGATCAACCGAGATAAGATAATGGTTGAGAAAGCGAAGTCATGGATGTTTACATGCGCTCACAACGCGATGCTTAATTTAATTAACAAAAAACAACGATTACAGCTCCCTGGAAATGAAAAAATGCCAGAGAAAGCTCAAAAAGATGTGAATTTGTTTGAATCAAATCAAGTTGTAGAAAGAGCTGTAAACATCCTGCCAACGGTACAGAAGAGTATCATTTTACTTCGTGATCTTGAAGGTTATTCTTACGACGAAATTGGAGAAATTTTAAATTTATCCAGTTCTCAAGTAAAGGTTTATCTTTTCAGAGCAAGGAATAAAATTAAAAAGCAGTTAAAAGGTTTGACAGAATTGGTATGAGTAATCTTTCTTATTCAAATATTGATCGTTGGCTTTTTGAGCTTGTTGAAGGTAATTTATCTCCCGAACAAATAGCTCAATTGGAGTCTTTTCTTATGCAGCATCCAGAGTTAGATGTTGATAAAGATATGTGGGAATTAGCGAAAGTTGATAAGCAAGAATATGTTTATCAACATCAAGAAAAATTCATCAAAAGAAGACCTGTTGGAATTTATATGTCATTTGGATTTGCTTCTCTTGTAATTGTAATAAGCCTTGGATTTTTGAATTTTTATTCTTCTCAACCTTTTGGTGCGAAATTGAATACTCAAGTGCTGACTTCAGTTAATAAAGTTGGTCAGTTCGAAACAATAAACTCATTGTCAAAAAAATCAACGCCAAACAATCAAAAAGATCATGATGGCATAGATTGGAATAAAATTTCTGCCACAAATGATCATTCTCCCTCATCTGGGAATAACTTGTCCCACAACAATTCTAATTATACTGCCTTCAATTCAACATCAAATGGTGTAACTAATTTAAAAGAAATTAGTATTTGTGAAAATGATAAAACGACTTTGGCAATCGCAGAAAACACTTATGGCTTGGAATCATTTGAAACTGAAAAAGCCAAGGAAATTCCTTTT
>JBILYS010000279.1:0-3371 GCA_044377625.1 Crocinitomicaceae bacterium | reverse complement strand
GAAAAGATCCAACCGTTGCATTAATCGTTAATAATCCTTCTGATTTACCCGATCCTTCAGGAATGGAAAGAATTGAAGAACCATATATTAAAGCACAAGTTATTACGAAATCGGAATATGTTGGTCAAATAATGACCTTGTGTATTGAAAAAAGAGGTGAGCTTCAAAATCAAGTTTATTTAACGCAAGATCGTGTTGAAATAACATTTGAAATGCCTTTAGCAGAAATCGTTTTTGATTTTTATGACCGTTTGAAATCTGTTTCGCGCGGTTATGCTTCGTTTGATTATCATCCGATTGGCTACAAGCAATCAGACCTTATTCGAATGGATTTGTTGTTGAACAGTGAATGTGTAGATGCATTATCCGCATTAGTGCACAGAAGCAATGCATATGATTTAGGGAAAAGAATTTGTTTGAAATTAAAAGAATTGATCCCAAGACAACAATTCGAAATTCCAATTCAAGCAGCAATTGGAGCGAAAGTTATAGCTCGAGAAACAATCAAAGCTTTGAGAAAAGATGTTACCGCAAAATGTTATGGTGGTGATATTTCCCGTAAACGTAAATTACTTGAAAAGCAAAAAGAAGGTAAAAAGAGAATGCGTCAAATCGGAAGAGTAGAAATTCCACAAGAAGCATTCATGGCAGTATTGAAATTGAATGATTGATAACTATATTTCACAAAAAAGCCCCGATTAAATATTTAATCGGGGCTTTTTTTTATTCGCTATCGTCGTCTTCGCCATCATCTGCATCAGGCTTGTCGTAATCTTCTTCTTCGTCTGTTTCGGTGTCAGCTTCCATGTCATCATCTTTGATGTCATCAACTTTGTCCAAATCGTCTTCGAAGTCATCTTCTTCGTCATCATCATCTGAAGCGGCAACTACTTTCGGACTAATTTTATTGATTTTAACCAAATAAATAACCTCATCTGTTTCCCAAATCAAAGCATCTAGGACTTCACCTGTTGGGATTTTAATAGTTGTTAAATGGTTGATGTAACCGTCTGGAAAATCCCGTAGGATTTGCTTCTTTTGTTCTATAGTTAATTTTGAATAACTAATTATGGCTCTTCTCTTAGTAGACATGATTAATTTGTTAAATTTCTAATTTATATATTCTTCTTGTCGGTATTACAACATTTTGCTTCAAAACGATTGAATTATCCGTTACTGCCCAAATTGTTGTGTTCACCACTTTCTTCTTTTTTGAATCTTCAAAGTAAATTTTTACTTTATGATGTTCTAAATTACCTAAAGAAATTGCACGATCCAGTTCCGTTTTCAATGCTTTTTTTTCTTTTTCTGATTTTAACACTTCCTCTATCGGAAAATTACAACCAGCAATATCTTCCTTATCAACAAGGACAAACTCACTCTCCATCAATCAATTTTTGAGCAAAATTAAATGAAAACACAAACTAAACTAATTTTTACAAAAATATGATTCTTTTTTTTATTAAAAGTCGATTATTCATAACTAATTTGTTTCTCAATTTAAGATAGACAAATTACAATTACTGAATTCAATTAAAGCAAAAAAGGCCTCTAATTAGACGCCTTTCCTGTTGTTGTTTTTGTTTTATTTTACCTTGCTTTTTAAATCATTTTTCAAACCACTCCATTCAACTAAGTGCATTTTAACTACTCCAACTGGAATTTTTGCTTTCACCATGATTGGAATTTTGTTCTCATCATTGGTTACCCAAAAATTAACATCTTCCTCACTTTTGAAGTAGCGTCCTGTTTGCACGACTGGTACAAACTTGTGGCAATTAAACTTCCCTTTTCGGATTGTGATGACTTCATCTCCCACATACTTAATTTTCAAATTGTAAATTTCATCGTCCATGAAGCATTTGAATTCGAATGTTTTCCCTTTTTTCATGTCTTTGAAATTCAACGTTCGAGCATAATAGAATGATGAAACCATGTCTTGAATTCCTAAAGGAGCTTTAAAGTCTTTCTTACCATTATTGACTTGATACTTGTCTTGTTTAAAGGTATAATCTTGGTTGACTTTATAACCACCTTCATCCACACGACGAACAAAAAACCATGGGAAAAGACCTTTTTTATCCATGTACGTTTCATATTTATCATTCACTTTGAAAAAAGCATTGAAACCTCCAAGCGTTTTTCCTGTTCCAACAGCATTCAATAATTCTCTGTTTGATCCTTTTTTGGTTGTCGCCTTTACTTCCATTACTGCTTCTCCAGCATCAATGAAGCCATACGTTACACGGTATCTCAATTTTTCCCCTACTTGGAATGCTTTATTTGTCACCGTAGGATATGTAACTTCCGTAGTACTTGTCATAGTGAAAAATACACCAACCAATCCAACAAAATATACTAACTTTTTCATAACATTTAATTTAAGTTAAGAGCCTCTTGGCAAAGGATGTGCCAAAAAATAGGTCATAGATAGTAACGTAATACATCCGTTTATAGTTTGTGTATTTATTAATATTTCAGTGGAATTATAATGCACAAAAAAATCCGCATCAAATGAAACGGATTTAACATGTTATAAAGGTGTAATTTACATTACAATATTCACAATCTTTCCAGGAACAACAATCACTTTCTTAGGAGCGTTGCCTTCCAACCATTTTTGTGCGTCTGCATTTGCAAGAACTGCTTCTTCCACTTCTTTTGGATTCAAAGACATCGGCAATTCAATTTTCAAACGCATTTTTCCGTTAAAAGAAATTGGATATGCGTGATTTGCTTCTACCAATAAACTTTCATCAAATTGTGGGAAATGCGCATAGCTAATTGTTCCTTTTTTGTGACCCAATTTCTCCCACAACTCTTCCGAAATGTGCGGGGCATAGGGTGAAAGTAAAATCACTAAATCAGTTAAAATTGCTTTGTTGTTGCATTTTTGTTCTGTCAATTCGTTCACACAAATCATGAAATTTGAAACGCCTGTATTGAATGAAAAACGGTCCAAATCATCGGTCAATTTCTTGATTGTTCGGTGTACTGTTTTCAATGCTTCTTTTGAAGGCTCTTCCGTTGAAAGAGAAACATTCCCATCAGCATCATGAAACAAACGCCACAGTTTGCGCAAGAAATTATGAACACCATTGATTCCTTTTGTGTCCCAAGGTTTGAATTGCTCCAACGGACCCAAAAACATTTCATACATTCTCAAGGTATCCGCTCCAAATTTTTCTACCAGTTCGTCTGGCGTTTGAACATTGTATTTGGATTTAGACATTTTCTCGATTTCTGAACCACAGATATAATCACCGTTTTCTTCACAAATGAATTCTGCGTTTTTATATTCTTCTCTTGAATTTTTGAATGCTTCTATGTCTAATTTGTCGTTGTCGACTAGTGAAATGTCCGTGTGTAAT
>JBILYS010000278.1:0-3383 GCA_044377625.1 Crocinitomicaceae bacterium | reverse complement strand
TAAGTTTTAAATCGATAACAGTACTTTTTGAATGCTGCATGAATATTATATTTCAAAATGATTCAAGGACTCTCAAATGTATCGAAAATTCATCAGCATTCACAAAAAAACAATCTCAGCTCTCAGTTCTCACAGTGAAACGGTCTCAATTCTTTAAAAAACCCTCAACAAGTTCCCATAATACAAATCCTTCTTTGTACTAGTTCTCATCCACAATTCTTTGATGTCTGTTTTACGGTTTGGGAAATG
Source organism: Crocinitomicaceae bacterium (assembly GCA_044377625.1). Taxonomy (GTDB): domain Bacteria; phylum Bacteroidota; class Bacteroidia; order Flavobacteriales_D; family Crocinitomicaceae; genus M0103. The sequence goes on along the minus strand of JBILYS010000278.1, from coordinate 3,134 downwards.
TTTTTCAGCCAATTTTTTGATCATTTTCAAATCAACTGTCGGGGAATACGTATTCATGATAAGAAAACCATTTGGTTCCAAAAGAGCAACAGCAGTCTCCATCAACTCATCCAGTTTTTCCTCCAATTTCCACTTTTCACCATTTGCTCCTAAGCCCCAAGCTGGCGGATCCATCAAAATACCTTTGTATTTGTTTCCTCTTTTCTGTTCGCGCGAAGCAAATTTCAACGCATCATCAAGTACCCATTTGATGTCACCTAATTCGCTTAATTCCATGTTATTTTTCGCCCAAGCAATCAATTGTTTGACAGAATCAACATGGTATGTTTCTGCTCCTGTGTATCGAGCAACACATGAAGCTGCACCAGTGTAAGCAAAAAGATTCAAGAATTTATCTTTGTTTTTAACGTGGTTGCGAATGAAATCCCAATTCGTGCGTTGCTCTGGAAAAAGCCCTACATGTTTGAATTTGGTTAATTCAATGTGAAATTTGAGTTTTCCAAACGGAATAACCCATTCTTTTGGAACATCCTTTTTCAACGCTTTCCAACTTCCAGGTTTGTTGCCCTTCACAACAAATTCCCAATGGGCCATTAATTCCCATTCTTTGAATGTTTTTTCTGTTTTGAAATAGGCTTGAACTTCAGGGCGAATCGTAATGATTTTACCCCAACGTTCTAATTTTTTTCCGCCACCTGCATCTATGAGTTCATACTCATTCCAAGCGGAAGAATAAATACGGTCTTCTAAAGAACTAGCCATTAACGAGCTCGAGGTGTTTTCTTACGTCCACCCATCATTTGAGCCATGCGCATTTGATTTTTTGAAGGCGCCATTTTCATTTGGTTCAACATGGAATTGATTTGTTCTCTCATCATTCCTGTATTATCCAATTTTTTCGCTTCAGCTAATAATTTTTCAGCTTCACTTTTGCGTCCTGTTTGCAAACAAATTCCAGCCAAGTGCATTCGAGCAACCGCGTTATCTTGTCCCGTTCTTAAACCTAAACCAATTGCTTTACGCAAGTATTGCTCACTTTTAGAAAAACCAAATTCTTGTGTATTCATTACTGCCTGCAAAAACAATACATAAGCGTGTTGTTTTCTAGGCAACAAATTTGGATGCGTAATGCGGTTGATGTACATCTTTGCTTTGTCCGTATTTCCCAAACGCATTTGATTCAATGCTAAAATCATGCTTTCATTTCTAAAGAAAGAAAGGATTACAATGGCAGTAACAAAAAGGAAAGTAATTCCCCATCCCCAGTTTCCATTGATAAATAAAAAGGCGTTAAACCCTAAAGCGATTGTTGCAATAATGCAACGGATAATAAATCTAGTCATATTTTAAATTGTTGCGATACATTTAAGTTCAATTGCAATTGGAGTTGGTAACGAGTTGATTTCAACTGTTGTGCGACACGGTAAATTGTCTTTAAAATACTCAGCGTAAACCCGGTTGTACGTATGGAAATCACGTTTCATATTCACTAAAAAAACAGTGACATCAACTAATTGATCCCAGCTTGAACCTGATTCTTCTAAAATAACACGCACATTGTCAAAAACAGTTCTGCATTGCGCTTCGAAATCAAACTCAATAAAATTTCCATTTTTGTCCAATTTCAATCCTGGCACTTCTGAATCTGAAGCATTCGATCCAGCAAGACGTGGACCAACACCAGATAAAAACAATAAATTACCAACCTTACGAGCGTGAGGATATAAACCAACTGGTTTTGGTGCTTTATCGGTCGAAATACGAGATTGATCTGACATGTGCTAATTTTTTGTGCAAATATAGGGAATATTAAACGAATGCGTTATGAAGATTCAGTAGTAAAAGTTGAGAAATCCTCACGGCTGCGCTGCAGTTGCACTGCTGCGACTAAAGTTTCTATTCAGTTTCACTACTTGTTTGACTACGTTGCAGTTTTACTGCTGCGTTAGGGTCTTAGATATCTTGTTTTTTTGATAATAGATTATTATGAATAATATTTTTTTGCCGCAGCAGTGCAACTGCAGCGGAGCTTGGTAATAGATTATTATGAATAATATTTTTTTGCCGCAGCAGTGCAACTGCAGCGGAGCTTGGAGAAAAAGGAGCAACGCTGCCAATAGTTGCTATCTCAATGTCGAAGCTTGATACAATTTCAATTCATCCCAAGTGACTTTATCACCTAACTTTTCTTTTAATGGTGTTAATGAAGCACCTTGATAATTGTCAAACAAATCCGCCAATTCCCTTATGCGTTTCTGTTCCATTACATCTTCCAACTCAATTTTTTCAGCTTTGATGAGGTACGCAAAATGGCCGTAAATTGTTGTTTTAGATAATTGTCGTGTTTGTGCAATTTCATCAACAGTTTGACCATCATGTAACAAGGCCAAAGTTTGATCTTGTGTTGATCGTTTATCTGTTTTTTCTTTAGGAGCCTTTTTACTGATTTTAACACGTGTTTCATTTTCATCGTCGTAAGCCATATCCATCAAAGAAGGGTTTTGCCTTTGTTCTTGCTGAATTGCGGCTAGTTTTGCGACTTTGTAATTTTTCAATTCAGTGTTCCAAACTACTTCTTTCGTGATTTCTCTTCCACCTGCAATCGATTCAATTAAAATGCGCGCTTTTTTAAGTTTGAGTATAGCTGCAGTCAATAATTCGTCGAGTTCTTCTAATTCTTCTGCGTACTGTTTTGTTTTTTTAACACGAAACAATTCGTCCATCTTTTTAATATTGGATGTGAGAACGCCATCTAATGTTTTAAAAAAGTATGTGTAAGCTGCTTGCACGCGTTCATTCACGAATTCAAGATCTAATTTCCCTGACCTAAAAATCGTAGCGAGTTGATTTTGGAATTTTTTAGCAGGATCAACACTTGATTGAATTGATTGTGCTTGTAAAGTTACCCATGATTTATTTTTTCCTTTCTCACTTTTTGAACTTGCGCTTTTATAACTCGCTTCATGAATTGCCCATTGAGAGTTGAGTTCGTACCAATCAAAAGCTGCTGACAACGTGTCTAATAAGAATTTTTTGGTGCCATATTCTAAATGTGTTGAAAGTGAATTTTCATTTGCTTTGTTCTCCGAATAGGCAACAACATTTTGATCATTCGTTAAACCATTCATGCGCAT
>JBILYS010000277.1:0-3412 GCA_044377625.1 Crocinitomicaceae bacterium | reverse complement strand
TGCTGTTAATGTCGCACAAGGTGTTGAGCAGTTCAATGTTTGATCTGGTCCAGCATCTACGTTTGGACAACCAGGAAATTGAGCACTAGAAAAGAAGGATAAGAATGCCGTGGCAAGGATTACAAGAGTTATTTTCATTGTAAAGTAATAAGTAGTGAAATTGATTAACAAGTAAAAATATCATTAAATTCAATTAGTGTGTTGTTTTTTGAGGTATTTTTATTAAAATTCAAAAAAAAGTATCAATTTATTGAAAATGAGCAGGTATATTTCGATTAACTTACTGGTTTTTACGATTATTTTTATTTCACTTTCTTGCAATTCAAGTAGTAAGAAATCAGTAATTAATATGAGTGATATTACGCCACATTCTGAACGAGACAGAACTTATTCAACCAAAGAAAAAATTGATACAATTGATTTTGGTTTTAATTCTGCAGTTGCAAATGAATTAGGTTTAAACTTGTCGGGACTTGATTTTATTGAGGAGCCAATGTTTCCAGATCGTTTTTCTGCAAAAAGAACAAAGAAATTATCCTTGAGACAAGAAATTGATTCGACTTTATTTTGCCAATGGTCATTTAAAGATTCGACGCAAACAAAAAACGCATTTTACAATTGGATAGATTGTTTTGGCGAAAAAAATAAATCAATACATTTCGGTCAAAACGTAAATTTTCAAAAAGACAATTTCATCATTCTTGTTAATGACACTTCTCTTACTTATATTACAAGTGAAAATAAAATTCAACTTGAAGATTGGTTATTGTTTTTTGAAAAGTCACAAAAAATAAAAAATTGGAAAACGTTAATTTATCAAGGAACGAGAGGTAAGGCGACTTGGTATTCAGTAATCGAAGGTAAAAAAGAACCACTAAAACCTACAAAATGAAAATAGTAAACAGAGGATACATCGCAATTAGACAAAACAAAGCTTTTTGGGATTGGGCAAATGAATTTGAATCTGACATGGAATTCACCGTTGAAGACGATATCGATCCGAATATTTATCTTATCACAGAAGACTTTATTGATGTTGAACCGATCATCGAGCAAAACTTCAAGAAAATTTTCAAGAATGAATTATCAATGATCACTGAAGAAGAAACGGATTGGCCAGAAACACGCACTATGGAAGTTTTTTTAGAATGGTTCACAATCGAAGTAGGTTCAACCGTTTTTGATTTGGAAAAAAGTGACTTGAGAGTGGAGAAAATTTAATTTTCTTTGAACCTTTTAGGTCGACTATTGTTTTATTGAGTGAGCGGTATGCTACCATAAGACGTCTTTAATACCCCTTTAGGGGTTGTATGTTTTTAGCGCTGGATGTAATCCAGCGAAAAAAACATGAAATAATTCACTTTTTGGCATGTATTTTTGTGTAAAATCATGCCAAAAAGATTTTGTGGAAACAAAGCGACCAGTCAATTGTTTTAATTAAAAAAAAAATGAAAACATTTATTTACATATTGATTGGGCTTACCCTAGTTTTCTTTGTAGCACAAGCATTTATGGTAAGAAGCACTAGTAAAACTGAACAACATAAATATGCAGTAATTAAAACATACGATAATTTTGAAGTGAGAAGGTATTCAAAGGCATTATTTTCAACTGTAAAATTGAACGAAAAATCATATGATGAAGTTTCAGGAAAAGGGTTTCGTGTTTTAGCTGGTTATATTTTTGGAGGGAATGAAAGCAATGAAAAAATTCCTATGACTTCACCTGTTGCAATGCAAATAGGTGATTCATCGAAAATGTCATTTATGGTTCCAGCTGGTTATTCAATGGATAACTTACCAAAACCTACTGATAGTAAAATTTATTTTGAGGTTAAAGAAGAAGCAATCATGGCGGCAATTGAATTTGGAGGTTGGGCCAGTGATGACAAAATTGAAGAATACAAAAAGAAATTAATCGCCGAATTGGAAAAAGAACAAATTCAATACAAAGGTAGTTTCACGTATCTAGGATATAATCCTCCTTATGAGGTATTCAATAGAAGAAATGAAATTGTCGTAGAACTTGAGAACTATAAATAGTTAGTTACAAATTACGACTGCCGAAGGCTGCACCGACCGAATGGGGAGGTAATTACGAATTACGAATGAATTGAATCATAAGTATCAACACCGCTCCACCAAATTTGAGTTAAAATACTGCTGATCCATCGAAACATCTTCCATTACCCAATCAGGTTTATCAAATGCTTCATCTTCAGATGTCAATTCAATTTCTGCAAGCAGCAATCCTTCGAGTTTCCCATGAAATTCATCTACTTCCCAAAGGTGATTCCCAACAGTAATTTCATAACGGTATTTTTCGATGATTTTATCCGCAAATTGTTCAATCAATTCATTTGCTTCGTTTAAAGGAATCTCATATTCAAATTCACTTCTAGAAATACCAACGGTTGGACCTTTTATCGTTAGAAATCCTTTTTCTTCCTTCACGCGAACCCGTATCGTTTTTTCAGGTGTTCGAACTAAATACGCTTGAACAATTCTTTTGGGTGCTGGTTTGTTGACCAATTCCCATTTTTCTTTGTTGACTAAAAATTTACGTTCTATTTCCATTATCCGATGCCACCAATAAATCCAAGTTTCGTTTTTCTTGCTCTCTTTTTGGCGATTAAAAGAATACTAACGTTGATTGTGTTTTCAGGAGTTGTAATTTGATAATTAACGTTCCAATTATCAGTACTACTTTCTTCATTGCCAATACTTGTTACAGTCATTTCTGTAATAGTTTTATAATCAATATTTATATACTCTTCTGAATCATTACTGAAACCCGACAACAATTCATTGATAAATTGATCCTTATTGCCTTTCAGTAATTTACCAAGTTGACCTTTTTTATAGTCTGCATCAATGTGTTTCAATATTTCATCTTCATTATGTCTAACGACCGCTTCTTTGAAGGATACTGAAAAATTCTGGGCATCTTCTATTGTTAGCAGTTGGCTTAAAGCGCTAACACTTATAGAAATAAAGAAAAAGATTACTAATGATTTCATAAGACAATATTAAAAGGTTCTATTCCAGACATACTCCCAATCTTTTATGGCTTCAAATTTTTGTCGCGCAACTTTATTGGACGGATGGGTTAAAACAGATTCAACAGAAACCGCTTTTAATTCTAGTGCTAAGTCGTTACGAACAAAGATGAAATTGAATCCTAATTCATTGCATCCAACCAATTTATAACCTAGATGATTTGCCAAATTTGTCATAGCAACTGGAGAAGCACCGTGATAATCGATTTGTTTTCCAGGATAGAAATAGTCTGCATCATACGGAACAACAACATCGTTCATTCCAAATTCATTGTGTGTTTCAATAATTACTACTTGTGGATTGATACAGTTAATCGCTTCCCAAACCCAATAATCGTTTCCGTCAATATCAAT
>JBILYS010000276.1:0-3416 GCA_044377625.1 Crocinitomicaceae bacterium | reverse complement strand
TGGTGCAGGCAGAATTGAATCGACTTGACATTATTGAAATTTCAATTCAAAAAGCAGTAGATGAATTTAAAAAAGAATCAAAAGGCAAACAAAAAATTTATTCTTGTTCCTCTGATTATGATAGTGTACTGCGGGTTGAATCTGCAATTTCTGGCCAACAAATAGAAATTAATAACCTACAAAATAAAATTCAGTCAATTGCTATAGAAATTCAAAATACTATAAACACACTCGAGTAATAAATTCTATAGTGCTGTGCTAATACTTTTCATTATTTCCTTAAATTCTTTATTCTTTTTAAGAATTTTTAGTTCTTTGTCTTTTTTCAAATTTTCATAATAAAAACTTTCTCCGGATCTTATGTATAGTTTTTTTAGTTCATTATTCTCATTATACGTTTCTATCCAATAATTATTTTCAATACCGATTTTAAAGTATTTTATTGCTGAGTCAATATCCATAAGATGAATATAACAGTGAACAATATCGAGATAAACAGAAGCATCAACTGAATATTGATTTAAATAAAGAAGATAGTATTTTAATGAATTTGAATAATCTTTACTTTCATAATAAAATGACCCAAGACCTTTTGTATAAACTGATTCCCAAGGATTGATCTCGTATGCTTTCAGATACGAAGCAATTGCACCTTCTAAATTGTTTTCATTATATTCTAGGTTTCCGATTCGGTTATATGTAAGGGCGTAATTAGAATCTATTAAAAGTGAGTAATCATAAAGTGCTCTAGCCGTATCATTTTGATTTAATTGAAAATAAACGTCACCCAAACCATTCCACATATCAGTATTCAAGGAATCCAATACAAAGGATAAATTATAATATGTTTTGGCAACTTCATATAACTTAAGTTCAGACAAATATCCAGCTAAAAATAAATACGGATATGGATTTGTCTCATCAGTCAAAATTATTTTAGTCATATAATACTCAAGCGAATCTTGTGAAACATAGTTTTCAATATGATATTTTAGTAAACCGACATACGCGTTAATATATGTACTATCAACTTTGTAAGCAGTGTAATAACAATTTATTGCTCGATTATTTTCCCCCATTCGGATCAATAAATCACCTTTTAAAGTTAAAAGTTCTGGATCATTGCTGTCACGACTTAATCCTTCATTTATATAAAAATAAGCGGAATCGATTTCATTTCGTTTACTAAATTCCATTGCAATAAAAGTATAGGTCCTTGAATAATTAGGATCGAGATTCAATGCCGATTTATAATAGTTCAATGACGAATCACTTTGTTTTAAAATACTGAATATTATTCCAATATTTATATTTGGATAAATCCAGTTTGGAGCTAATTCATGACCATATATAAACGTGCTCATTGCTTCGTTGTATTGATGCAAAGCTTGATGATAGATTCCTTTAATATTATATAAATAGGCTGCATTAGGATTTAGTAATATCGCGCTATCAATGCACGCTTTTCCATAAATTAAATCACCCGTTTTTTGAGATCTATAAAATGAATGTCCTTTGAGAAATAACAAATTTGCTTCAACAGCATTTTTATTGAATTCATAGGCAGGAGAGAGTTTTTTGTATAAGACCAAATCCTCATAAGGTTTCATAAAGTATTCTTTTGTCAATACCTTATAATTCAAAGAAGCATCAAGATAATCATTAATTACCTTATTGACTGAATTGAGCAAGAAATTGCAATAAACACTGTTTATTTCATTTTTGAGATTTTGAGGAATAACAATGTCATTTGTAAGGGTCAAATAAGAATCATAAGCGCTTTCTGCTCCGGTTAAATTATTTATTTTACATCGAACAATGAATTCATTGTATATTTTTTCCTTTCCTAAAGCTGTTAGTGATGAAGAAAGATTGATTCCTTTGCCACGAGCTGCAGTCAAGTCATTTCCTTTGATTCTATTTTTCAATTCCTTTTCTAATTTTGTTTTTTGGATTGGATCCACAAAATTTAATACTTGATAATCACAATGTTCAAGTGAACATCCAAATTGTGGCGTTTGCTCAGGTATATATGAAAATTCACCTTTTGTATCTGATTCCACATTATCCACAACGTAGCGATTGATTTCTTTGACTGTTACTCTTCCATCAACATCCGTATCGGCCATTCCAATTAAACCGTTGATTAAATGATAAGAGAATAATCCTCTTCCACCACCCCATTGTTTACTTTCAAATGAAACTTGATCGGCTGAACAAGAACTCATTCTCAATTCACCAGCATCTTCGTCCATGATTTTTTTGAACATCTCTTGCTTTCCTTCTTCACCACCTGCAAGTTCATTTGAACGACAAGCATCCATGATAAACACCACTTTAATACCTTCTAAGGTCATTCGACGGATTATTTTTTTAAAATCATCAATTTCTAAAACGGTTAAACCATATAAATAATGATTTTTTTCTTTACCACCACGACTTGGAGGTGCATCGTAGGGAAGTAAATAGGAAAGTTCTGAATCAATTGCATCGCCATGTCCTGAAAAATAGATGTAAAAAACATCACCACTTTTCAGTTTCATTTTGTAATCGATTAATTTTGTGAGAATGGCAGAAGCTGTCGCTTGTTCATTGAAAAGGGTGTCAATGTTTTCTTGTTTAGCACCACCGTTATTACTGTTAACAAGGTAGTTGTAAAAAACTCTTCCATCATCGTCTGCAAATTCCAAAGGAGAATAAGTATCTGGAAACTGGTATTCAGAGACTCCAACAATTAACGCAAAAATATTTATGGGATTTATTTTCATTTTTTGACCACCAGTTCCATTTTGTTGGGCAAATAGAATGGTTGTTGTCAGAAGACAAAAAAATAAAGTAGACAAAAAAGTTGAGATATTATTTTTCACTGAACAATTTTTAACAAAAATATGATTTAATTTCAAGTGATTGATTAATACACAGTAAGAATGTACATACTTGAAATTTTCAGAGGGTCCTTCACAAATTTTCTGCCATAAAAAAAGCGATTCTAGAATCGCTTTTTTATTTAATAAATTTTAACTTATCTCAATTTACTTTGTAAAGAATTCCATCCTCCACCATTGTGGACATCGAATCCTTTTGCTTTTAACATACTTTTTGCTGATCCACTGCGCATTCCAGATGCACAGCACGTAATAACAGGTTTGTCTTTCTTCAATTTGGCGATGTTTTTATCCAAAATTTGCAAAGGAATATTAACTGATCCTTTTATATGTCCACCTTGATATTCAGCTGGTGTGCGAACATCAACAATCATGGCTCCTTGTTTCACCATTTCCTTCAAATCTACTTTTGGTCCGCCGCCAAATATATTGCTTAAAAATCCCATTATGCTTGTAGTTTATAATTTACATCCATCCATGAACCACCATTTTCACAGTCCATTCCTTGCGCTTTGAAATAACCAGTTGCTT
>JBILYS010000275.1:0-3427 GCA_044377625.1 Crocinitomicaceae bacterium | reverse complement strand
TAAAATCAAAGCGATAACACCTGTTACCATCGGTGAAGCCATTGATGTTCCTGAAAATTTTGCAAAAGGATAAGTTCTTCCGTTGAAATCTACAAATGCTATTTGAGTAAATGCATTATCAGTATAAGAAGAAATTGAAGAAGCAACATTAACTCCTGGAGCAGAAATGTCGGGTTTTAATACCTCATCATATCGTGGGCCAATACTAGAAAAACTCGCAATTCCACCACCAACTGGCGTTCCACCGCTTGCTAGATATTTTGAATTGTATGCAGCTACGCTTATTAAACTATTCGTGCAGGAAGGCTCGCTTATTCCATAAAAATGATCCCCACTAATTGTCCCCACTGTAAAAGAAGAAAATGGCATCCCCCAATTTCCAACATCATTCGATAACTCCGTCACATTCCAATAATGAACTTTTCCTGAAACAGCTTGGGATTTTAACAAAACACGAAGATTTTGATTCGTGTTTTTGACCCTTAAACGCATTTGTGGTCGACCATTCAACGGGTGAACTGCATCAGCAGAAATATTATACCAAATTGTATCTATTCCTGAAACTAAAAAAGTATCAATATATGTTGAAGTTGTTGCAGTTGAATAATAAGGACTTTCTACAAGTAATAATCCTGCTGAATTATAGACCTTAATACCTGACTCAAAATCATTTCCTTGTTCACCCCACATATGAATACTTTGTCCCCACATATTCGCATTTAGTGTGTAACCATAAAATTCAATACGTGATTTTATAGAATCATTGTTGAACGTCTTTTTTATGTGAAAATTCACATTGCCATTGTTTCCTCCTGAATTTGAGAAAACAACACCTTGTAATGAATAGGTATCAATTGCTTGACTCAATAATGAATTCCCATCTAGTGTGCCCATATGATACAAGCCCCAACTCATATTAATAACTAATCTTTTTCCTTCTGTTAAAGATTTTTGATACATCCATTCCCATGCATCTAAAACGGCACCTTCATCCACTAAAAAGGTTGCAAATAGATATTGTGACTCAAACGCAACACCTCTATAAATTGTTCCAGCACCGCTGCCTCCGGCAATACCTGCAACATGAGAACCATGTGTTGCATGACTATAAATATTTACAGTATCAGATCCTGCAGTAATAAACTCTGGGGACGATGAAAATTCTGTGCCGTATGAAAACCCTAAAGGTGCCGGCCCACTAGTTTTGAATTGATCCCAAGCTGCTAAAATTCTAGTATTTTGCAACAATGTATCATAAAACATCGGTGATGAATAATCGAATCCCCAATCTGTGATTCCAATTAAAACATTTTTACCAGTGTATCCTTGAGGAAGATTTATCCCCATATGAACACTGTCAGCACCAATATCTTTAACCGCTTTGTCAAGATTGGGTTTTATTTTACCCGAAAGCTGAAGTATTTTAATTCCTGGTAATTCGGACAAACTGCTCAATTGGTTAACCGGAATTTTTAAACTCACAATATCTCCAATTTTAGCACCTACCATAATACCAGACTCCATTAATGTTGACTTTGAAAAATGAGAAGTAGCTTTAGCTAGAAAGGATACATACTGAATTCCATGGATAGAATTTACAGCAAATCTGTCTTGAATGTTCTCAGAACTTTTCCCACCATTCAACTTTGAATCTAATATAATCAGAGAAACATCTGCTTTGGTATTTGCCGACATGATAACTTGAGAGAAACTCGAGCTAGCACCGATACATAAAAACAATACTAATAATAACTTCATTTGACAGGTTTAAAACTAAAGATAGTAAAACTAATCAAGTTAAGAACATCTAATTTAGGTTAAGCATTGTCTTTTGCACAAGCATTCGTGTAAATCACCTTTATTTAAGAATTTCATTTTAAAACTCAAAAAAAGTCTCACATTTCTGTGAGACTTTTTAGTATTTAACCTTTTCCAGGAGCTTTCACTGGTGTAGATTTTATAGTTGGAGTCGTAATAACGGCTGGTGTAGATTTTATCGCTGGTGATTGTTTTATTGGAGTTGAAGAACCATTCGAAGGTTTTGAAATCGGCTGAGTTGAACCACTGGCCTTATTCTCAGTTTTAAAAGTAGGGCTTGTTTCTTTTACTGGACTTGTTTCTTGTTTGACACTTTCTTGCTTTGCTGGATCTTTTTTTATTGGTTGCGCTGTGCCCATTGCTTCGCCTCGATCATTTTTAAAAGGTTCTTTAATCCCACTTGGCCCAGGATTAACATTTCTCCCTGGTTTATCTAAAACTCCCATAGTAATTCCATGTGTTGGATCTTTAATAACTGGTCTTGGACTAGGTGGAATTTCCAAATAAGCGTTATCATAAATACAACCGTATAAATCATTTCCTGTTACACCTTGATTTTCGCAATTCCTTCTTGCAGAAACTTGTCGGTCATTTGGTAAATCTGAAATTGTTCTGTGAATTCTTGGAAAGCTTTCATCTGTATAAGCCATTGTGCTTTGTCCGAATCCATAATCAAATAAAGAAGTGGCTTGAGTAATTCTATAATTCCGTGAGAAGTCTTTTGCTAAAAAACCTAAATATTCTTTTTCAATTGAATTTGAAGCTTGATCATTTCCGAAAATAGGGAAAGTTTGATTGGAAGCTCTATTGCTGTTTCTGTCAAAATCATCGCTCGAATTTCCATTCGCATTACCCAATAAACCTTGAAGGTCGTTTTGTGCACATGGATAAATTTGAACTGCGATATTCAAAAAATTCATTCTAGATGTATTTTTCATGTCTACATTTGCCGATTCTCCTGTTGGCCATGTAACAACATATGTATTAGATGAATAACGTACAATTCCTCCGTGCGGTAAAAAATAAGTTCCGGCGGTAATATAAGTTGGAGTGCCATTTATTCGCAATGCACAATTCGAAACATTATCTGGTTTTTCATTTGCGTAAATACAAACTCTGTCTCCAGCAACATTCATTGCAACAGCAGTATTTAGTGAAAAGTCATCTGTTTGTGGTTGTTGACGTGTTTGAATTTCAATATTCTCAGAAATAGATTTCACCAAAACAAATTCGCCAACTGTTTGAATATCGTATGAACCTCCATCAAAAGACGACATGTGAGGGTCACCTGATGATCTCGCCATAACGGGTCTACAACTTGGGCGATTCACAATCGAATACATATTATTCCAATTATGTCTTGCACTAGAATCAGCAGCAACTCTCTGATTATCTCTCACCAATTGATTAATAATGGTTCTATTCGATTCTGGAACCATTCTCAACATATCAACTGGTGTTAAATCTTCTGGAAATGTTCTATCTGGAATCGCTTGATTATTAGACATTGCGACAAGACTTGATGCTAGCCATTCCCCACGAATTGGATCCCATTTAGTTAATTCCGCTCGAACGGGCTGGAAATCTTGTGTAAATTTATCTCCTTGTG
>JBILYS010000417.1:0-3438 GCA_044377625.1 Crocinitomicaceae bacterium | reverse complement strand
CGATTCGTATAAATCGCAAAGCGCATCTATATAAAACAATTCATCTTCATCATAAAGATCAATTTTATTGAAAAGCAAAGTTGTCGGAATTCTGAACGATTCTGCTGCAACTAAAAAACGGTCAATAAATGCTAAATGTGTATTAGGAGATTTTGTAGTGACCAATAAATAAGCACGATCTACATTGGCAGCAAGAATTTGCATTTGCTTACTGAGATTCGTTGATTTTCGAACGATGTAATTCTTGCGAACTTCAAAATCAGAAATCATGTATTTCCCTTCGTCATCAGGTGTCTCGTCCATCACAACAACGTCACCAACAGCAATCGGATTTGTCGTTCTTAGTCCTTCCAAACGAATTTTTCCTCGAATACGAGAACTAACTACAGAACCATCCATGAGTTCTACAGTGTACCATTTACCAGTTGATTTTAATACGTTTCCTTTAATTGACATTGTTGCAAAGATAGGTTAGAAATCTGAGTTTTGATTTTTTATTAAGAAGTAAAAAGTAAGAAGTAAAAAGTAATTTGGTTCTTTGGAATCACACTTTTTCTTTTTTCCTTTTTACTTTTTTTCCTCCTTCATCTATTATTCCTTATCTTCGCAATTCAAATTTTGAATCATGTCAATAGAGGTAAAAAACCTATTTAAATATTACGGTGAACAAGCAGCAGTGCGCGATGTAACTTTCTCCGTTGCTAAAGGTGAAATAGTTGGTTTTCTTGGTCCAAATGGAGCTGGGAAATCGACAACAATGAAAATATTGACTGGATTCATTTCAGCTTCTTCTGGAGAAGTAAAAGTATGTGGAATGCCTGTTGATGTTGATTCATTAGAGACACGTCGAAAGATTGGTTATTTACCAGAAAACAATCCTTTGTATCTTGATATGTATGTCAAGGAATACTTGGAATTTGTTGGAAAAATCTACCATGTTAAAAATTTGAAAGATCGTGTCAAAGAGATGGTCAAAGCTGTTGGTTTGGAATTAGAACAAGATAAAAAGTTGGGTGCTTTATCAAAAGGATATCGTCAACGTGTTGGTTTAGCTGCTGCAATTATTCATGATCCTGAAGTTTTGATTTTGGATGAACCAACTTCTGGTTTGGATCCAAATCAAATGGTTGAAATCAGAGAGCTCATTAAAAAAATTGGAAAATCTAAAACGGTTATGCTTTCTACACATATCATGCGTGAAGTTGAAGCTATTTGTGACCGTGTTGTGATTATCAATAAGGGCCAAATTGTTGCCGATGATACTGCCTCACATTTACAAATTGATTTATCTCATCAAACTGTTTATGCTGAATTTGATGGAACAGTTTCTAAAGCAATGCTTTCTAAAATTAAGCATGTTGGGAAAGTGGAAAAAGTGAACAATGGATGGTTATTGGAAACAACAGATGAGGTGGATTTGAGAAAAGTAATTGCTCAACATGCTCAACAAAATAATTTATTGGTCTTGACACTGAAAACAGAAGAAAAGACCCTTGAAGAAGTATTTAAAGAATTAACGAAATAAGAATGCCAGCAAATTTTATCGAAGAATTGAAGTGGAGAGGAATGGTGCACGACATCATGCCTGGAACGGAAGAAGCATTGAATAAAAAAGTTTCTAGTGGATACATTGGTTTTGATCCAACTGCTGATTCATTACACGTTGGGCATTTAGTTCAAATCATGACGTTGGTTCATTTTCAACGTGCTGGTCACAAACCATTTGCTTTGGTTGGTGGTGCAACAGGAATGGTTGGCGATCCTTCCGGTAAATCAAAAGAAAGAAATTTGTTAGATGCAGATACATTGAATCATAATGTTGCTTGTGTTAAAGGGCAATTGGAAAAGTTCTTGGATTTCAACAGTGGTGAAAATTCAGCTGAAATGGTGAACAACTACGATTGGTTCAAGGACATGAGTTTTTTGGATTTCATTCGTGATGTTGGAAAACATATTTCAGTAAATTATATGATGTCTAAGGATTCTGTTAAGTCACGACTTGAAACAGGAATGTCATTTACGGAGTTTTCTTACCAACTTGTTCAAGGGTACGATTTCTATTATTTGAATCAACACAAAGGGTGTATTTTACAATGTGGTGGTTCTGATCAATGGGGAAATATTGTTACTGGAACAGAATTAATCAGAAGAAAAGGTGGGGGAGAAGCGTATGCTGTAACGACACCTCTAATCAAAAAAGCAGACGGAACGAAGTTTGGAAAAACGGAAGGCGGCAGTGTTTGGTTGGATCCTGAAAAAACGTCACCTTATGAGTTTTACCAATTTTGGTTGAATTCAAGTGATGCCGATTCTGTGAATTACATTCGAATTTTCACCTTGAAAGCCCAAAGTGAAATTGAAGCGCTAGAAAAAGAACATAATGAAGCACCACATTTACGTGTTTTACAAAAAGCAATAGCTGAAGATATTACAATCCGTGTTCATGGAGAAGATGCTTTGAAAACTGCTATTCTTGCGTCTAACATATTATTTGGAAAATCTACTTCAGAGGATTTAAAATCACTTTCCGAAAAAGATTTCTTTACCATTTTTGATGGTGTCACTCAAGCTACAATCAGTCGGGCTGAGTTTGGAGCTTCTTTTTCAATTGTCGAAGCATTAGCTGGAAAAGCTGGATTTTTATCCTCTAACGGTGAAGCACGTCGTGAATTAAAAGCCAATGCGATTTCTGTGAACAAAGAAAAAGTTGGCGAGGAGTTTATGTTGACAAGTGAGAACTTAATCAATGACAAGTATGTGTTATTGGGTAAGGGGAAGAAGACGAATTATATTTTGGTGGTTGAGTGATTATACTGTATTATCACAATTAATTTCACAAAGTTAAAACACTCAATAATTCAAACATTTAAACATCTAAATATTGTGTAGAACCTCAATTTTTATTGAGGTTTTGACGGTGTTAATCTCGAATAAAATAATTTAATTCATCTAAATTTTCAGTTATCAAATGCACATGGTATTCATGTGGGAAATAATTAAAATCGATGATGTTCGCAGTTTTTAATTTTAATAAATGACTATGAACTGCCGTTTGAGAAAGTTTTAAGATCGATTGAAATTCGACATTTCTAAAATATGGATTTTCTTTTAAAATTTTGACAATTGTAATCCTGGCTGGATGTCCTAAGGCATTGGCTAATTTGGCTAATTGGATTGTTTCTTTTGAATAGTGTTCTATTTTTGTGGCTCCCATGTTTAATTTTTCTTTTTACTTGAAGTTAAGAAAAAAGAAAGTTGTTTCAAAATATTATTCACAATATTTAAATGTTTAAACATCTAAATATTGTGAATAACCCCAATGTTTATTGATCCTTCAATACTCAATCTCCCACAAAAACAACCCACGTGCCGGAACCGATGTCGATGCTGCCTGTCGATCTTTCGCCTCAATAATTTCATTTATCGTTCCCGGTTCAA
>JBILYS010000145.1:0-5262 GCA_044377625.1 Crocinitomicaceae bacterium | reverse complement strand
TTTTATTGAAGAGATTTTGGGTGAGAATTTGGCAGTGAGATAATTGGTTCAAAACTTATCAATTTAATAAATCCTATTGTTACAATTATGAATTTAGCTAGTTCTCTTTAATCCTCGTCCTTTTGGACCATCGCCTTCACGGAGCACAATCTCAGAATGCAATAGTTCTACCGCTTCTGCAGAATCTTTCACTTTAGAAGCACTTCTTTCTAACATTTCTCGTTCAAACTCGGTCAATACACTTTTTCTTATACCAACTTCTTTCCATTTGGACGAAGGTCGACATCCTTTTGTAATTCCACGCGCCAGGGCTAATGCATCAAGAAGTGCTTGATTTGCACCTTGTCCTTTGAATGGGCTCATCGGGTGCGCTGCATCTCCAATTAATGTTACATGACTGCCTTTTTCTAACAATTCTAGCGAGAGCAATGCTCGGTCATACGCGGGATATCCAGTAATTTGTGCTTCTTGAGTGGCTGCAATAATTTGAGGAATAGGCTCGTGCCAATTTGTTCTGCGACATGCTTCTTCTTTGAGTGCTTGAGTTCCAAGTGCGCTCAATTCCTTGGCTTCTTGTTCTGATATTGGGAAGCTAAGTTGCCACATCACCGTGTCTGACGAGAACGGCATCACATAGATACGGTCATTACCATTTACAGTTTGGAATACTGTGGCACAATCCAGTAAAGGACTGTCAAAACCATTGAGATTTTTCAATGGACATATTCCTAAAATCACCATACAGCCGAGATATCGTAAAGGAATATTCTCCTCTCCCAAAAGTAACCTCCGAACAGTACTGCGAATTCCATCGGCTCCAACTACAAGATCTGCTTTAGTACTCTTTATCTTCCCGTCTACAAGAAAACTTAGTTCTACTCCATCATCTGACTCCTTAAAATCTAATAATTGGTGTCCCCATTGCACGGCATCCTTTCCTCCTAGTTGCTTGAGCAATTCGAAACGCAAAGACTGACGCGCAATATGCACATTCGTTCGCTTTGGAGGAGCTTTCTCGCTTGATTGTATCCTCTTTCTCATTCCCCATTCAACGATCACTTTTCCTTCAGTTGTATGTACTACATGATTAGTAGAATAAACCCCGTCTGCTAACGAAAGGATTCCAAATGCCTTCAATGCTTTACTCGCTTGTTGCAGCGTGAGCCCGTAACCCTGAGACCGAACATCAAAACCATTATCGCGCTCATAAAGTGTAAAAGGGATTCCACGATGCAAACACGCTACAGCTAATGCTACGCCACCAATACCGCCACCAATAATAGCAACATTTGGGTAGCTTTCTTTATCAATAATAGGAAAAATAGTTGCTTGAATTATTCCGGTTCCGTTGCAGTTCAAGCATAGTAAAAGTGGAGTTTCAGGAGGTAAAGGAGTTGCACACTTCGTTTTTTCAAATTCATCCAAAGCACTTTGGTAGCGGAGCTTTACTTTCTTACGTAACCTCCCTCTTATTTTACCTTGTCCCTTACATTCCGGACAAAAGGCCCAATGGCTTTTTTCGTTTTCTAGCTTTTTCACTTTTTTATTTAATTCTGCTTATTTTGATATCCAACTCTATCATCTGTCCTCCTCCTCAACAATCACTAATTTCGACAGATACAAGTATAATCTTACTTCCCTTCACCAACCAAGTCAAAATAGATTTTCTCATACAATGGTAAAATCTTCGCCAAATCAAAATCGTGTGCTCGATCAACCGCTTTGTGCTTGAACCAATTTAACGTTTCTTCATCCTTAAATATTTTCAATGCGTTATTCGCCATATCTTCTACATCACCAACATTAGAAAGGAAGCCTGTTTCACCATGAACATTTACTTCTGGGATTCCTCCTGTATTTGATGAGATAACGGGAACTCCAACAGCCATCGCTTCTAATGCAGCCAAACCAAAACTTTCTGTTTCTGACGGCAACAAGAATAAATCTGAAATTTCTAAAACATGCGCTGTATCGCTTACATTTCCTAAAAACAACACTTTGCCACACAAGTCTAATTCACGAACTAATCGCTCTAAATAAGAACGTTCAGGGCCATCACCAGCGAGTATAAGTTTAGATGGGATTTTCTTGTTTACAAGGGCAAAAACCCTCACAACATCTTCTACCCGTTTAACTTTTCGGAAATTAGATACATGACATAAAATCCGTTCATTATCCAAAGCATATTTTCTTCGGACATCGCTCGCTGCATTGCTTGGCTTCAGATTTGGAGCTATAAAATTCGGTATGACATGGATTTCTCTTGTTGTATTAAAATGAGCATAGGTGTCATTTTTTAAACTTTCTGAAACTGCTGTAACAGCATCTGATTCATTAATACAAAACGTAATAACCGGTTCAAATGATGGGTCTTTTCCTACTAAAGTTATATCTGTTCCGTGAAGCGTTGTAATATATGGAATGTTT
The DNA here is from genome assembly GCA_044377625.1 of Crocinitomicaceae bacterium. Lineage (GTDB taxonomy): Bacteria > Bacteroidota > Bacteroidia > Flavobacteriales_D > Crocinitomicaceae > M0103. The sequence goes on along the minus strand of JBILYS010000145.1, from coordinate 2,835 downwards.
ATTCCTTGAGATTTCAAAATTTGCTTGGCCATATAGGCAGCAGAAGCATGAGGGATGGCATAATGAACATGTAATAAATCCAATTTCTCGTATTTTACAACATCCACCATTTTACTTGTCAATTCCGTTTCATACGGTTGGTATTCAAACAATGGATAATCACTAATAGCGACTTCATGATAAAAAATGTTCTCACGAAAACTTCCTAATCTTACAGGCTGCGAATAGGTAATAAAATGAACTTGATGCCCTTTTTTTGCTAATGCCTTTCCCAATTCTGTCCCTACTACTCCGCTCCCGCCAAACGTTGGATATAATACAATTCCTATTTTCATCTTAATTTTTAATCCTTTTATACTTTATTTTGCCCAATAAGACAATTCATTTTGAAACACATAAGCACATAGAACACATAGGTTTATGTACGAATTAACTCATCACAACTCGACTAGCTCATTGCATCGCTCATCACTCCCCACTTTTTACTTTTTACTTTTTTCACCACATAGACACATAGGTCACATAGGATTACCCCTAACTCCTCACTTGTAATTTGTAATTTGTAATTAGCAACTTCACTTCGTTCGTGCTAAAACAGCTTCGTATATCACTTTTTGTATTTCTGTTCGAATGCTCATATCCCTAATTTTCCAATTATCTTGATCTGGACAAACGCGATTGGATAAGAACACATAATTAATATCATATTTAGGATCCGACCAAACAAGCGTTCCAGTAAAACCTGAATGACCGAAACTCAATTGCGATGCACCGTCGTAACAAGGTCCACCACCACCAGGTGAAGGTCTATCAAACCCTGCTCCTCGTCTGTTTCCTGCAAATTGCGCTTTGGTAAATTCCTCTACGACTTCAGGTTTAATGTAATTAACATTTCCATAGCGCCCTTTGTTCAAAATCAATTGCATTAAAGAAGCTAAATCTGTTGCGTTGGAAAATAATCCAGCATGTCCTCCAATACCTCCAAGCATCGCCGCACCGGGGTCATGCACATATCCATGCACCAATTGCTTTCTAAAAACTTTATCATTTTCAGTTGGTACAATACGATCTAGCGGGTAATAATTTCGTGGTTGATAACGCATCGAACGTAATCCCATTGGTAAATAAAATTGTTGCATCAAATAATCTTGAAACGCTTGACCAGCTTGTTTTTCAATGATTTTTTTAATAAAATAATAACCCAAATCTGAGTATTCATATTTTTTCGTCCCCAAACTCGTTGCTAAAATCTGTTTGTAAATACTATCCGAGAATCCGTTTTTAATCCAAATATCTTGAGCCACTTGCGCATCAAATCCGGATTTTTGTGTTTTTGAATAAATATCAGTGTTTAATTCACCATTCTTAAGTGTTCGCTTATAAAATGGAATCCAAGCTGTTAAACCCGCTTGATGTGCCATCATGTCACGAATTAAGATGGATCCAAAAGATCCATTTCCTGTAACTTCTGGAATGTAATCTGATAGGTTTTTAGATAAGCTAAATTTATCATCCGTCTGCAATTTCATGATTCCAACGGTAGAACCTGCAATTTTCGAAACAGATGCGATATCGTACAAATCGGTATTACGTACAGAATCTTTGGATTCATATTGTTGTGTCCCGAAGCTTTTTCTGTAAATAATCTTGCCTTCAACAGCAACAACAATCTGACAACCAGGAAAAGCACCTTTCTTTATAGCATTTTCAGCTATTTGATCAATTTCCTTTAATTTTTGAATACTGATTCCCAATTCTTCTGGTTGTGAGAATTTTAATCTCCCCCCCCATTTAACTTGTATTCCATGTTCTCTTGGATATAAATCTGTCACTGTTATGGGTAAATTTCCGACCATCGGCACAGCACCAAAAATCATTTGTCCAACAGTTTTTTGAAGCAATGCATTATTCTCATAGCCAACCATTACAGCATCAACAGTAGATAAATCGGTATTATTTTGCAAGACAAGTGGGTTTCCGAAAACCACTAAAACTGTTTCTTTGTTTGAAGGAATACTTGTAATGAAATTATTAAGATCATTCCCATAACCGAAATTATTAACTGGTCGAACAGTTCCTGAGTGCAAAGCAACAATGATAACGTCATATTGTCCACTCACTTTTGAAAATGCCGTTATAGCTTCTCCAGCAGTAAAATATTGAAAGTGATCAACGTCGGCAAATAAGTCTAAAGACTCACGAAAAGACGTGGTATGAATTCCAATTGAAACATGTGCGATTTTTTTATCTAATCGTTTTAACGGTAAAATATCCGAATCATTTTTTAAAACTGTAACGGCTTTCTCATACACTTCTTTCTTCGCTAAATCCATTTCTGTCTTACTGAATTCAGTTGCTTTCTTCGGTGCGACAACAAATTTATATTTTGCTTTTAGAATCTTAAGACAACGTTCATCGATTTCCGTTTTTGAAATTTGGCCTTTCTCAACTTTCGTTTTAATGGCGTTAATTGCTTCATTTACACTTTCAGGAAATAATAAAATATCGCAACCTGCTTCAAATGCTTTTACCACAACTTCCGTTTTTCCATATTTATCAGCTACAGCCTTCATGTTTAAAGCATCTGAAATAATCAAACCTTGGAAACCCATTTGTTTGATTAAATAATCACCTATAATCTTTTTTGACAAACTACTTGGTGTTCCAGAATTATCTAAGGCTGGAACATTTAAATGTCCAACCATAACGGAAGAAGATCCGACTCTAATTCCTTCTTGAAATGGATAAAAGTTAATTGCTTCAATTGTTTTAAGTGATTCTGTAACTGTAGGTAATTCAAAGTGCGAATCAGCATCGGTATTGCCGTGTCCAGGG
>JBILYS010000180.1:0-4506 GCA_044377625.1 Crocinitomicaceae bacterium | reverse complement strand
CAGGGAAATGCTTGATACTTGTCATGACACCATTTCCTTCCATTCCACGCACAAATGCTTTTACATGATCAGCCACTTTTTTCGGGTTTTCTCCAAACGATCTAAAACCAATAACCGGATTCTTTGGGTTGCTGTTCACATCTGCAACTGGCGCAAAATTGATGTGAATTCCCATTTCTTGACATTCAAATGCCATCATGGAAGCAATTTTTTCTGACAAAACAACATCATCAGCCGCACCTATCGTGTAGGCGAAAGGAAAACGTTCACCATCAAACAACCGCATGTTTGTTCCCCATTCAGCATCCATGCCAATTAACAAAGGAACTTTTGCAACAGATTGAAACCGGTTAATGGAAGAAACCAAATTTGCCTTTTCGCCTTGAAAAAAGATGATTCCACCAACTTTTTCATTCGTTACCAGACTTTCAACCTCTTTTAAATGCTTTTCACCTTGATTGGAATAGGCTGAAACCATGAAAAACTGACCGATTTTCTCATCTAATGACATGTTGCTCAATTTCTCTGTTGCCCATTTGTCAGCATCAACGTCATTCTTAATTGCAAATTTAGCAGGAGCTTTGCCACTTTTAATAAGTGAGAAAACAAAAGGTGTTGAGCCAAAAATCAACAAAAAGAAAATGATTGAAAAATTGCGTTTTGAATTCATACTACGAAAATAAGGACAAGCATTTGATTTAAACGTAAAGCAACCCCATTTTTTCTTAAAATGATGTGTGACCATTTGTCAGTATCATTGCGCATGGAACAATTATTGACAATGGACTTGGCTATAAGCTAGATAAAAAGCTTATTTTTGTTTAAGAAGAAAAAGGCTATGTCACTAACAGTAAAGTACAATTTAACATCATCAACTATTTTTAGTGACATTCATAATTCACCATTTACTGTTGTTTTATGAGTGATGTAATCAAATTACTTCCTGATCATATTGCCAATCAAATTGCTGCTGGTGAAGTGATTCAACGACCTGCATCTGTTGTGAAGGAAATGGTCGAAAATGCTATTGATGCTGGCGCTTCCAAAGTTCAGGTGTTTATTAAAGATGCTGGTAAAACATTGATTCAAATTATTGACAATGGTTCCGGAATGACAGAAAATGATGCTGTGATGTCTTTTGAGCGTCACGCAACAAGTAAAGTGCGCAAAGCGGAAGATTTGTTCGCTTTAACAACTAAAGGGTTTAGAGGGGAAGCATTAGCTTCTATTGCTGCGATTGCCCACGTTGTTCTTAAAACACGAAAAGAAGAAACAGAAACTGGGGTTTCAATTGAAATTGAAGGTAGTAAAATCAAGAAAAAAGAGGCGTGCGTATGTCCGGTTGGGACATCTTTTGAAGTGAAAAATCTTTTTTACAATGTTCCAGCTCGCAGAAATTTTCTTAAATCGGACAATGTTGAATTCAATCATATAATTGATGAATTTGAGCGTATTGCGCTTGCTCATCCTGATATTACATTCAGTTTACACCACAACGACAATGAGATTTACAGCCTTCATTCTGCTGTTTTACGTAAAAGAATCGTTGATATTTTAGGAAGAAATTCGAATGATAAATTGGTTCCAATTGAAGAATCAACGGATATTGTAAAAATAACAGGTTATGTTGGCAAGCCTGAGTTTGCTAAGAAAACAAGAGGCGAACAGTTTTTGTTTGTCAATGATCGATTTTTTAAAGATTCATTTTTCAGTCATTCGTTATCAAAAGCTTTTGATGGATTGATTTTACCAAAAATGTTTCCTTCCTTCTTTTTGTATCTTTCAATCGATCCAAAAAAGATTGATGTAAACGTTCACCCAACAAAAACGGAAATCAAGTTCGAAGAGGATAAATTGATCTATTCCATCATTCTCAGTAGTGTGCGTCAAGCACTTGGGAAATACAATATTGCTCCAACATTGGATTTTAACCGTGAAACAAGTTTTGATATCCCTTATGATATGCACTCAAAACCTGTGGTTGAACCAACAATTCACGTCAATAAAAACTATAATCCTTTTCAAAGTTCACCAGCAAAAACAGGCAATTCATTTACTGCTGCAATAAAAGCAGAAGGATTTGGGTCTAATGATGCGTCACCGAAAGATTGGCAAAGTTTTTATAAAATTGAAGAAGAAGAATCTGAACCTGAAGTTGTTGAATTAAATCTTGAGATAGATAACCAACTCACAAAGAATTTCTTAATTCGTGGAAAGTATATTTTGACGAACTGTAAATCAGGAATTTTGATGATTGATTGTCAACGTGCATTTGAACGTATTGTTTATGATGAATTGATTAATAAGTTTATTTCCAATCCTATAAGTTCTCAGAAATTGCTTTTTCCATTAGAAAGAGAATTCTCGAGTAATGAAAAAAACGAGTGGATTAACAACCAGGTAATGCTTGAACGACTGGGCTTTTTTGGTGAATTTCAAGAATTAAATTTGTCCCTTTCTGCAATTCCGGCGGTTTTACAAGAAGAAAGCATTCACGATTGTATTAACTTAATATTGGAAAGTATCGCCTATCAAGAAATTGGTAAAGGAGAAATTGCGCATGTTATAGTTCAATCCATCGCATCAGCATCTGGAAAAAGGAAAGCTACCATACAAAACAATGAATCTGCAGAAGCACTTGTTGAACAGTTGTTTCAATGTCCTGAGCATTCGTTTACCCCAAGAGGAAAGAAAATAATTCAAACGTTAACGATTGAAGAAATCGCATTAAAATTTTAATATGTTCTCATTTTTAAATAACATTCCGCAGGTAACAAAGAATCTTTTATTAATCAATGTGATGCTCTATATCGTGTCACTTGTATTAGCGAATAAAGGGATTGATGTAGGTCAATACTTAGGCGCACATTATTTCAATTCAGCGTTATTTCAGCCTTATCAGGTTATTACGCATATGTTCATGCACAGTCTTACGGATTTTATGCACATTCTATTCAACATGTTGTTGTTGGTGATGTTTGGTTCTCACCTTGAGCGATTATGGGGGGCAAAACGTTTTTTCATTTTTTATATGGCGTCTGGTTTAGGTGCTTTTATTCTCTACAACTCAATTGGCGTTTGGGAAATAATGGAATTGAAAAAATCAATTATCGCAATGGGAATTGATATTGATGTTTTAAATCACAAAATAGTAAACAATTATTTATCTGAAATAACGTTTAGTAATGAGCGTCAAGGTGAGATTATTCAACGATATTATGACTTAACAATAAGCAATATGGTAGGAGCTTCTGGTGCTTTATTTGGAGTTCTAGCTGGTTTTGCGGTGTTATTCCCAAACACAGAATTAATGTTGTTGTTTCCTCCTATTCCGATTAAAGCTAAATTTTTAATTGGAGCCTATTTGCTTTTTGAAATTTACAGCAGTATTAAGATGCAACACGATCAAATTGCCCATTTAGCGCATGTAGGAGGTGCAATTGTAGGGATTTCACTTGTTTTGATTTGGCGTAAAACAGATAAAAAGAATTTTTGGTAAATGCAAACTGAACGAACTTTTATAGACGATTTAAAGCACCAGTATCAGCATGGTGGTATGACAATTCGATTGATTTTTATCAATTCGACAATTTTTCTAACACTTCAGATTTTCTTAGTGTTTGGTCGATTAATTGGTGGCAGTTTTGAATCTTTAATAGCAGCTGTATTACCCAACATCTTCTCCTTAAACACTGATCTTGGTGAATTTATTATTCATCCATGGGGAATAATCACAAGTATTTTTGCGCACTTCACGGTTTGGCATTTTTTAATGAACATGCTTTTCTTGTATTTCTCAGGAAAAATGTTCGAACAATTATTTGACCAAAAAAGGTTATTATACACCTATATAATTGGAGGAATTGCAGGAGGAATTTTAGAAATTATAGCACATTTAATTTTTCCAACACTTCAAAATGAAAAGATTGTAATTGTTGGTGCATCAGGATCCGTAATGGCAATTTTCGCAGCTTTAGCCTTTCATCGTCCGAATTTACAAGTCAACTTATTTGGTGTTTTTCCTGTACGACTTATCATCTTAGCAGGCTTTTTTGTTTTGACAGATTTACTATCTTTAGGATTAAATGATGGAACAGCTCATTTTGCTCATATTGGCGGAGTAATAATAGGTATGGTTTCCGTTCATAATTTATACAGTAGTTCAAATTTGATTAATCGTACACAAATGATTGGTGATTCATTGATTCGTTTCTTTCGCAATCTCTTTAGTTCTAACAAAAAGCTGAAGGTTAAAAAAGGCGGTGCAACAAGAGGTCCAAAGTTCAAAAGCGATGAAGATTACAATGCTGAAGCGAAAGAAAGACAACTAATAATTGATAAAATATTGGATAAAATTTCAAAATCAGGTTACGATTCATTGACAAAAGCTGAAAAAGAAATTCTATTCAACCAAAGTAAAAATGGGTAAAATATTAAAAAAAATATTACGCTTTTCAACTTTATTGAAAGTATTGACAATAATCTGCTTGTCCGGATTACTGTTGG
>JBILYS010000274.1:0-3453 GCA_044377625.1 Crocinitomicaceae bacterium | reverse complement strand
ACTCCCATTCAAAGCATATATTGGCGGACCTTCTATTCCATATTCCGTGATAACAAGCTCACCTAATTTTTCCTCATTTTCAGCGAAAACTTTACAGTTTTTAATTGTTTTACCAGCATAATCCTTCAAGAACTCACTTTCTAAAAGTTCAAAACCACTGTTACTCGCTTCAAATTTCTTGCATTGAATTCCTTTTTCTGAAAAGAGCTTCAGCCAGTTACCATCAGAACCTGTAATGGACCAAGAACTTCCGCCAAGTGCAAATATAGAATGGTCAAAAATATAACTACATAAATTTCCGCTATTTTCAAAAATCAATTCACCTTCAGAAAAATCTTTAAGAACATGTTCCATTTTAAAAATGGCTCCTAAATGAATGAGGTAATCTTGCCATGCTTTTAAAACTTCAATCGGTTTAATTCCTTTTAAAGGAAATATTTTCCCAGAACTTCCTACAAAGGTTTCAATGCCAATCTTGGATAAGAAAACTCTAAAATCAGTGTTATTGAATGAACGGACAGAATCTTTAATCTTTGCAGTGTTGTAGTGACATAAAAACTTTTCAAGTTCCTCATCGTTTGTCAAATTAAACCCTCCATTACCTGCAACCAAAAATTTCCTTGCAACAGCTTTTTTCTGATCAAAAAACACAACTTCACAACCTTTCTCCAGCAAAACAGTGCCAGCCATTAAAGCAGCAGGACCCGTTCCTACAATTCCGACACTTTTCGTTTTCATCTATCAAAACTACAGATATTACAACTACCAAATCTTATCAAGACTCAATTTTAAATTAAATTACCTTTCTCTTTCGACATTGGTATTGATATATTTGCAACATGAACGAAAAATTCGGTAAAGAATATAAACTTTGTAGTCAAAAAGTAATACAATCCATTTTTGATGAAAAGAAGAGTGTTAAAGCGTATCCATTTCTCATTCATTATTCCTTAATACCTTTATCGAGTGATGCTTCTTTCCAAATAACTGTTTCCGCTCCGAAGAGAAATTTCAAAAAAGCGCACGATAGAAATCGAATAAAACGTTTGATGCGTGAAGCAATTCGAAAGAATAAATTAATTTTAGAACCGTTTTTGTTAGAGAACAAGAAACAAGTGGCATTATTTATGATTTATACGGCGCGAGAAGAAATTCCGTATGACATACTTTTCAAAAAGACAACAGTATTATTTACACAGCTTATCAAAGAAATAACCAATGAAACACCTAGTTAAATCAACCAACACCGCGATTTTGACAATCGTATTCACTTTATTATTTCTTTTTGGCGCTCATAGTCAATCCAATGGATTTGAAGTAATCAAAAATATGGAGTTGATGGATCAAATCTATCAGCACCTTGAAATGTACTATGTTGATGAACCTCAAACAGGAAAATTATCTAAGGTTGGGATTGATGCGATGCTCAAGGAACTTGATCCGTATACCGTTTATTATCATGAATCAAACATTGAAGATTACCGTTTGATGACAACTGGTCAATATGGTGGAATTGGTGCCTTGATTAGAAAAATTGGAGAATTTACGTTTATTGCTGAACCATATGAAGGGAATCCAGCAGAAAAATCAGGGTTAATGGCTGGGGATAAGATTCTTTCTATCGATGGAAAAACAATGGTGAATATTCCTTCTGATGATGTTTCATCTGCTTTAAAAGGACCTAAAGGAACAACAATTGAGATTGAAGTTGAAAGAGAAAATGTTGGAAAGAAAAAGATTTCAGTTACCAGGGATGAAATTAAGTTGCCAGATGTTCCCTATTCTGGAATGCTGAACGAAACAGTTGGATACATCAAATTAAACAGTTTCACTCAAACAGCTTCTTCTGATGTGAAAACGGCCTTTTTAGATCTCCAAAGTAAAGGGATGAAAGAAATTGTTCTTGATTTAAGAGGCAATGGAGGTGGATTATTGATTGAGGCCGTTAAAATCGTGAATTTCTTTGTTAAAAAGGATGAAATAGTTGTTACAACAAAAGGGAGAGTTGCAGAAGAAAACCGCACCTATAAAACAACGGAAGCGCCTTTAGATTTAAACATCCCTTTGACAATATTAATGGATGAAGGTTCAGCATCAGCAAGTGAAATTGTTGCAGGAAGTATCCAAGATTTGGATAGAGGTGTAATTATTGGTTCAACTTCATATGGAAAAGGCCTTGTTCAAAGAACGTACGATTTAAAATATGGATCGAAAGTAAAATTGACTATTGCGAAATATTACACTCCTTCTGGAAGATGTGTTCAACGTTTAGAATATTATGAAAAGGCGGACGGCGTAAAACCAAAGGAAATTCCAGATTCATTGATTAAAATTTTTAAAACAAAAAATGGTCGTGATGTAATTGATGGTCGTGGTATCGAGCCAGATGTTGAGGTAATTTTAAACGATTTTAGTAGATTAACAGCTACCATCTATTCCAGTAATTTACTTTTCAATTATGCTACTAAGTATCATTCGACTCACTCAACGATTGCAGCAGCTGGAACATTTTCTTTGACTGACCAAGAATACACTGATTTCAAAGCGTATGTTTTAAAAGAGGAGTTCACCTACTCTACTGCATCAGAAGAGATGTTGAAGAAAATGAAAGAAACAGCAGAAGAAGAAGGATATTACGAAGAATCGAAAGCAGAATATGATGCATTATTGGCTAAAGTTGTACCGTCAAAAGAACGTGATCTTGAAAAATTCAAGGATGAAATCAAGATTATGCTTGAAAACGAGATCATTTCCAGGTATTATTTTCAAAAAGGTAGAGCAATTGATTCCTTTAGAAATGACGAAAATATTGCCAAAGCGATAGATTTATTAAAAAATAAAGCCCTTTACAATACTATTTTGGGAAAATAGTCGTTCTGAATTTACCCAAAAACAAAACTATTTATGCTCAACCGCTTGTTCGGTAAAAATTTCCACGACTATTTCCATTTGTTTGGATTAAGCTTGTTGGCTGCTGGTTTGCCTTGGACAAAGATTTTATTGTCTTTAGGCACTATAATTATTTTTGTAAACATTCTTTTAGAAGCAAATTTCAAAGCGTATTATGAACGTGCAAAAACGAATAAACTTTTTCTCTTAATTGCTTGTTTTTGGGCGCTAAATGTCGTTGCATTAATTTGGACAAGTGATTATTCATATGCTCTAAACGATTTAAGAATCAAACTTCCATTAATTGTCATTCCAATGGCTTTAGTTTTTAAGCCAATTCAATCGCAAAAAGCACTTAATCTATTATTGAGTTTATTTATTGTTAGCCTTTTAATTACATCAATTTATAATTACATCTCCTATCAGAATTGGTTTGTGACACGAATTCATGACGATATCCGTTCACTTTCACTTTTTGGTTCGCACATTCGTTACGGAATATTAATAGCAATGGGTGCTGGAATATGTCTATACTTTGTCTCATCATTAAAAACACCAAAAAAA
>JBILYS010000273.1:0-3455 GCA_044377625.1 Crocinitomicaceae bacterium | reverse complement strand
CAGCAGTTCACGCACCTTATGGAGGTTTAATCGGAACTTTAGAAGGTGGTGGAACAATTACGTATTCGTATGCAACTGGAGCTGTTTCTAAATCAACAGGAGGAAATAGAACAGGTGGATTCATCGGAATCATCGAAGCAGGAACAGTTTCTAAATGTTATGCTTCAGGAAACGTAACAACAGCAAACCAAGGTGGTGGATTTGTTGGGAATTCATACGCATGTACAATTTCAGATTGTTACGCAACAGGAAATGTTAACTCAACAGCTTCAGATGGTAAAGGTTCATTTGCAGGATTTGCACAAAGTGGAACAACATTTACGAGATGTTATGGTTCTGGTGTATTATCTGGATATGTTGGTGGTTGGTCAGGCGGTTGGTCAGGCTATACAACAGACGCTACATTCAACAATTGTTTCTTCGATCAAACGACAACAGGTTACGCCAATGCGTTTGGTTATGCATCCAACAACACTGGTTCACCAGCAGCGACTACAACGGCGAACATGAAAACGCAAACGACTTTCTCGTCTGCAGGCTGGGATTTTACATCAACATGGGCAATTGCTGGAGGAGTTAACAATGGTTACCCAACGTTAATTATTCCAACGGTGACGATTGCACCTTTATTTGCAGGATGTCCTTCTTGGATGGGAACAACGTCAACAGATTGGGCAACAGCGGGCAATTGGTCAAACAATTCAGTTCCAGCTTCTGGGTCAAATATTATTATTAATGCAGCGGCAGTGAACAATCTAGTATTGGATCAAAATAGAACAATTGGAATTGTAACATTCAACAATGCTTCTCGAAAAATTGTATTGGGCAACTACGACTTAACAGCGGGCGGCACAGACAATACAAATTCAACCAATTACATTCAATCAACTGGAACGGGCAAATTAAACTTAACAATTTCAAATGCGGCAAGTGCTACTTTCCCTGTTGGAAATTCAAGTTATAATCCAGTAACTATAACAAATAATTCTGGTGCAAGCGATGTCTTTTCTGCACAAGTTGTTGATGCAGTATATTTAAATGGAGCAAGTGGCTCGGAGGTTTCAACACCTGTTGTAGATCGCACTTGGAACATTTCAAAAACGAATGCAAATGGTGGTTCAGGAATTGGATTCGTTTTCAATTGGAATTCTGGTGAACTAGTGAATGGAAGTTTTACAGATCCACGTATGAATCATCACACTGGGTCGAATTGGGAAGTTCCAACAGTAGCGTCAACAGTTTATGGTGCAACTAGCTTAACTGTAACTGGCTACACAGGAACATTCTCACCATTTGCAGTTTCAGAAGGAGCATCTGCTTTACCAGTAGAAATGGTTTATTTCCGTGCAAATTGTGAAGGAAGCGCAACAAATATCCAATGGCAAACGGCAAGTGAACACAATTCAAGTCACTTTGTTCTAGAAAAAAGTGTGGATGGAATCAATTGGTTGGAAACAGCAAAATACGTGGCTGCGGGTAACACAACATCAGCAATTGATTACGAATTTGTGGATGATTCAAAATTATCAAGAGAATTAGTTTATTATCGTTTACTTCAATTTGACATGGATTGGAAAAGTGAAATCTACGGACCGATATCAAGTGCTTGTCAAGAAGTAAATGAATTTGACATGGTCGTGGCTCCTAATCCCAACAATGGTCAATTCACATTGCAACTCGCAAGTGCGGAAAAGCAAGAAGTAAAAATGGAGTTGTATAATTCAAATGGGCTTTTGGTAGCAATAAAATCACTATCAATCAACGAAGGAGTAAGTATGGAATATATGGATTTCGGTCAATTAAAACCAGGAATCTACAACTTACAAATTCAACACAGTAATGGAATTTCGAATCGCAAGATCAGTATTCAATAGTTTCAATGGTTTCAAAATGATGGTTTCAAATCCCAGTTTCGTTTATACGGAATTGGGATTTTTTTTATTGCCTACATGTTTTGTGAAAGAATTTTTTTTTCCTCGCTTCTTTGATTTCTTACTTGTTGGAATACTGCTTGAACCTTTTGGACAAAAACTTAGAACATAGATTATTCTATACCTTCAAATCTATTCAAACAATAATTTTGATACAATTGACTTTTTTCGGTTAAATCGAGTATTTTATCTTATTCAACCAAATCAATTGTACTTCGGTCGTTTCTTGAAGTCGTTCCGCTAGTTTGAAATAACGTTTTGATAACGAGGATAAGAAATCTTGTGCTTTATTTCCTTCGCCACTTAGTCCATTCAGCTTATCTATTCCCCAGAATTTCACCAAGTGATCAATGATGTTTGCATAGTCATGACTGGTATAAACGCCGATTTTCTGTGTAATTGACGCATAATTCACATATTGCTTTTTGTCGGTACCAAAATCCATTAGAGATGCTGGCATGACTATTTTCTTTTTCATCATTTGAACAAATGCGGCAAGTCCACCGTTTGGATCGGATTCAAACACTTTACTCATGAAAAACTTATAGGCACGCTCATGTAAAGCCTCCTCGCCTGCTATTGTGTTACAAATCTTCGTCAACACTGAATCGCCTGATTTACTTGCCAACTTACCTGTATTGACATGCGAAATCTTCGTTGCTCGTTCTTGAAAAGAGGTGTAAATTAATCCTTGATAGGGATCTCCTCCCGTTTGCAGGTCTACCCCATTGTACAACAATTGTTGGATTGTTTTTTCAACCGCATTCATATCCACTCGTCCACTTAAGTACAAGTATTTATTAAGCAAATCACCGTGACGGTTTTCTTCAGCGGTCCACAATCGCGACCAGCGCACCCACGGACGCATACTTGCAATATTGCGTTCATCGTTTACACCTTCGAGCAAATTAAAAAACGTTTGATAGCTCGGTAAAGCCTCTTCAGTAATCATATTTCCTACCAACGAAACGAGCACAGAATCGGGCACGTTTGCCATTCTTTCTTGCATTAATTTAATTGTTTCTGGGAAATCGGGACTTGAAAAATCAGGCAGAAAATCAGAAGGTTGCCATGATTCTTCCGGAAGATTCATTTTATCGTCTATAAATTCACCAACATTGTGTTCGATTGCTTTAAGTACTTCTAGTTGCTCTTGGAAAACCATTGTATTTGTTTGGAGATGTATCAAGCCACGAAGGTACCTTCATTCACAAGACGAAACTCACAATGTACGTTAATAAACAGAAGTAAAATTGGGGGATTGTTGGAATGCTTTTCTTTTACCGTTAGGATTTCATATCCTTTCGTTTTGTTCTTAACAAGCAAGAACCCCAAACTGCTATCGCAGTTATGAGTTTTTCATTTTCCTTCGCTTATCAAAATGCATTTTGAACACGCTGTAAAATGAAAAACCCCGACTTAAATAAGTCGGGGTTCCTTTTGTGACCTCACGGAAAATTAAATCAAACTTTTTGAAGGAAGATTTAAGGTTAATTTTGGAGTATATAATTAGTCAGAAATAAG
>JBILYS010000272.1:0-3456 GCA_044377625.1 Crocinitomicaceae bacterium | reverse complement strand
CACATTTTAATTCACCGTCATAAATTACCTCCATTCTATCTGGAACAAAAAATGCATCAAAAATTATCATAACGCGTCCTGATTGGTTACCTAAACCGTACCATTCTTTCCAAAGTTTATTATCACCTTTATGTTCAATAATAGTTCCGCAAGGAATGGGATTAAATTCCGTTTTTTTAATTTTTGCTTGTAGTGTATCCGATTCTCTTTTCACTTTTTCCAAATCTCTTTCAATGCGCCAATTATTAAATCGACAATAAAATTTTTGACCAGCCTGCGTACACTTCGCCATTAAATATAGCAGTAAGAGAATTAACAAAAGATACAAAAGCCAACGCAGCCATTTTGTATTGCAACCTTTACCACCTGTAGTATCTCCGCCTGGATCTCCTCCAGTATCTCCACCGCCTGGATTTTTGGGGCCAGTTCCAATATTAGGACCGCCCGGATCATCACCTCCTTTACTACCACCTATAGGAAATGGTTCGGCTGCTTTACCTGGATTATATGGCGCCTCTTGATTGCCATCATTAAATGGATGCTCAGCTACCGATGCAATAATGTCTCCTTTCAGTTCACCGCTTGTTTTTCCGTTTATTTCAGAAACATTAAACACTTCAACATTCGTCAACTTCATGTCATATAATGAAAAAATACGATCATTTTTAATCGGCCATTTCTCAGAAGTATTTATTTGAATATTGTTTACTTCTTTAAAATTGTAAAATCCTTTTGCTTCATCGAAATTTATAACTGAAATTTCTTCTGTTTGGTTAATAATGCCTCGGTAGATCATTACTTTATGTTCATCCCCCTTTGGAAACGGATCGCCAGAGGTCAATACCTTTTGTTGATTTGTAGTAAAATTTCCTACAAACCTCCCTTTAACAAAGTATTTTCCAATTGTTGCCATTTTATTTTTTTACTTTAATTTCAACACGCATGTTTCTATTGTAATACCGAAGCGAATAATCGGGTAGCATGTATGGATGGAGTTCCTTAGTTGCAATCATTTCTCTATCTTCTTTATATTCCAAAAACAAATTATCGGCAGGTATTCCAGCTGCAACAAATGTTTGTTTTACAAGCGCAGCACGTGATTCATCTAATCTTTCCGATTCTACGCCTATTCCAGAATGGTGACCAACAATGTAAAACGAACGATCGTTGTATACCTTCAAAAGCGTAGTTAAACGAACTAAATTACCACTCGAACCCAATGAATAATCATGAAATTCGTCAGTATTCTTGTAAAAATAAATTGTTTTTATATTCGCCAAAGCATTATCTAAATTTTTATCATATTCTATTTTTAACGAATCGCGCTCTTTTTCTTTTTGAATTAACAACTGTTCGTTCTTGTCTCTATTAATACAATCGTCTCCTTCGGCAATGGCAGAGCAAGCTTTGATTAGCCACCATAAAAAAAGTATCAATAGTAAATAACCTAAGATTCTCCAAATATTGGCTAAACAACCTGTCCATGCTTTAAGACAGCCTTCTTTCGAATTTTCAAAAATTTTACCGATTTCTGAATCATCATTAAACCCTGTGCTACCCGTTGGATTATTGCCATTTCCCGGCTCGTCAGTTTTAGGAGGTGGTGAAAGCGGATCTAATTTTGAAATTCTTGGTCGATCTGCTGTTTTTCCATAAACCTTGCCGCTAATTTCTCCATACGTCCCATTATTCATTGAAAAAACTCGCTCAATTTTTGGGTCAATGATCATTAATTGAGTAAAATCGTAAACTCTACTGTCCGCGAAAGGTGCCTTTGCGTTACCTACAATCTCAATATTAGACACGCCTGATAACACAAAAGATTTCAATATACGATGCTTTTCTGGCTTGAATTCGTGCTCGAAAGTAGAATTTGTGATTTTTCCTTGATAAACCTGTACTTTATGCTTTAAGTCCGTTGGAAAAATGGCCGTTGAACCCAAAGGTAGATCCTGGTCTGTTTTAAATAGCCCAAAAAAATCACCATAAACTATAAGTTCACCAGCCATACAACCCTCAATTAGCTTAAATTATGCGTTATTTTCGGGGTTGTTACTTTCCGTTGGATTCGATTCGTGGTCTTTATTTTTAACAAAATCTTCCGGATTGTCCTCAATCTCTTTACGTTCTTGTTCGGCATACAAAGTAATCGCATGAATGGCATTTTCTTTCTCGAGATCATTTTGCCGTTTGGACACCTCAATTATACGCTCTGCATTATAATTTTTACGAATTCTGTGTGTATTATTGTTTTCATCTGGAAAGGACTCCAAAGAGATCCCTTGCTTGGCCTCTAAAATTTGAGCCACGTTGTCTTTCATATAATCATAGGATGAATCCCAAATCATGAACTTAAAGATTACCGGTGCTATTTCCACGATTATGAACAGAAAGCGAACGAGCCAGATTGGAGCCCATGCCGCTCCATACAATTCTTCTACCTTCTCCGTTGTACCATCCTCTTCCATTACTGGTCTTCCTTCAGTGTCGACAGGAGTAAAGTTCTCTCCACGGCTCGATAAATTTTCCAACATCATCAATTGATCTAAAAATCCAGGCATACTGTTTTCAATTATACCTCCTTCTTTGTCTTTTTCTTTCCTTATCTTATCTAATAATTTTTGTTTATCAACTTTAACATCATCTAATTTTGTTTGTGCTTTTTCCATATCGGCTCGGGCTTGATTTCTAGATTTGTAAACCTCCCTGTGCGCAAGGTTCCCCTGACAATTTTCCCCTCCGTTACATGGTCCATAACCATTGATTCCATTGACAATCCAGGTTACAATTAAATCGTTTCGTTTAAATCTAGATTGAGAAGAATCTAAATCTTTTTGCGCTACCTTAGCTAACGAATCTAAATTATTATTTTCCTTGGAATATTTTAATTCAAGTTCATTTTGGCGATTCTGAGATAATTTGTTTTGAACTCTTGACCATTCTCTCGTGATTTCTGTTTGAAAAATATAAGTCTCAAGAGGCGCGGAAATCGTTAAACCAATAATAATAGCCATTACTAATCGAGGCAGCATGGCCCAAAATTCAGGCCATGTGATTTTCTCCGTGCCATCACCTTTTACGGTTGAGACAATGAAACGATCAAGGTTAAAGATAATGATACCCCAAACCAATGCAGCAGGTATTGTTATGGCCCAATTACCTTCATGACCATGTTTTGTGTTTTCACCAAAAATAGTATGCATGGCAAAGCCCATGGCCACAGTTGCCATAACCGTGGTAGCCAATACTACCCCACCAATTCCAGCAGCTTTAATATGATCCGAAAAGGGCGCAAACTTCATAATTTGAGAATCGGCTCCTGCACATTTCCAAAGAAAGCGCATAATCCCCCACCTAAATTTTCCGTAATCTTTCTGTCGGTAATCAACCAATTCATTCATTCCAATAGAGTTGTTATTTTCGCTCATTTTAGCAGGGTTTTAGTTATTATTTTAA
>JBILYS010000036.1:0-9830 GCA_044377625.1 Crocinitomicaceae bacterium | reverse complement strand
CATAAATATCCTGAAATAAAAAATGAAATTGAAGGAATATTGTTGCTAAAACCTGAAGAAATGAAACCATCCATGCGTGTCGCAATTAGAAGGTATTTCACTGCCGTTAAAAACATTTAATATAGATTTACACGTATACTCAAAATTAAAACCTAAATTACATTAGGCAATTTTTATATCCTACTTTAAATTAAAGCTTTGATAACCGACAAGTTATTCGTGAATAGCAGTGTCAAAGTCCCTTCGGATGTAGTCATAAAATAAATTTTGCTCTTTTTAATTTTGAGATTTCATATAGAAACAACATTAAACAAGACCTTTGGGTTTAAATTCTTAATGATATTTTAATTTTTGATAAACATCTGCAATTAAAAATACTAATATGAAAAACTATTTCCTCTATTTACTCTTATTTGTGAGCTTCAATGTTTCCAGTCAATTGAATGTGAATTTTTCAGCTACACCATTAACTATTTGCGTTGGAAATTCAATCTCTTTTACAGATTTGACAACTGGTGGACCAATAGTTTCATGGGCTTGGAATTTTGGTGACGGAAGTACATCCACAGTTCAAAATCCTACACATACATACACAGTTGCAGGAACATTTAATATTACACTCATTGTATTTAATGGCAGTGTGTCTATTGCCGAAGTAAAATCAAATTACGTCACAGTCAATCCTCTTCCTAATGTAAGCTTCACAACACCATTAACAAGTTGTACTTTTCCATATGCGCCAATATTCAGCGCAGTATCTCCAGGAAGTGGAAGTTATACGTTCAACTGGAATTTCGGTAATGGTCAAACGTCTACAGTTCAAACCCCGACCAATGCAAATTATACAACAACAGGTGTTTTCAATGTAACATTAACTGTGACAAATACAGCGACGGGATGTGTAAATTCATTTAGTCAAAACATAACTGTACAAAATTTTCAAACCACTTATTCCGTGAGTGCGAATACAGTTTGTGTTGGACAGAACGTTATTTTTCAAGATCAATCTACAGCGGGTGCAAACAGTTGGTCATGGGCTTTTGGAAATGGCACCGTTAGTAATTCTCAAAATCCTACAATATCTTATCCTGCAGCTGGAACATATACAGCGTCATTAACTTCTCAAAATACCACAAATGGCTGTTCTGACGTATTTAATCAAGTAATTGTAGTAAATCCTCTTCCGCAAGCAAGTTTTACAGCAACACCTCTAACAGGTTGTGATCCATTAGTGGTAGATTATACCAATACATCAACGGGAAGTGGCGTTTTTAATTGGAATTTTGGAAACGGTTCTACTTTTACTGGATCCAACCCGCCAAATCAAACCTATTTAAACACGGGCGCATACAACGTTTCATTAACGCTTACTGATGCCAATAGTTGTGTAAATACGGTTACATTGGTTAACTACATTGTTGTTTCTCCATTGATTGCAAATTTTGAAGCAGATGTTGTTGAAGGGTGTGAAAATTTGTCCGTTCAATTTACTGATTTATCCACTTCTCCAAATTCATTGGCTAATCCTATAACAGGTTGGTTGTGGGATTTTGGAAATGGAAGCACCTTTTCAGGCCAAAATCCACCTGTGCAAATCTACTCTGAAGGAGTTTATACGGTAACACTTACCATCACAACCGACGGTGGTTGTTCGGAAACAATAACGCTTACTGATTATATTTCGGTTGGAATTCCGCCAGTTGTTGGTTTTACCTATACCCCTATTCTTGATTGTGCAAAATCTGAATTTACTTTTACTAGTACTACTTTAATTCCACCTGGTTATGGAGCAAATGATGTTACTTGGGCATGGGATTTTGGCGACGGAGGAACAAGCGCTTTAGAAAATCCAACGTATAATTACCCAGTCGATACAGGTTATTTTGATGTACAATTAATCGTTTCATTTCGTGGTTGTCGTGACACATTACTTGTTCCAAATGCTATCTACATAAAAGCACCAATTGCATTATTTAGTCCATCACAAATGGTGTTTTGCAATCCAACATTACCACTTTCGGTAGCATTCACTGATAATGCAATATTGGGGGAAAATTCAGACAATGTAGATATGACCTGGACTTGGGGAGATGGGAATTCAAATTTCTTGGTTTCACCTGCATTATTCACAGACCCTAATCAAGGTTCCATGTCTCATACTTACACGAGCTACGGTACTTATTCTATTCAACAATTGGTTCACAATTATACTACTGGTTGTTCTGATAGTATTACTCAAACTATAAATATTTCATTTATAGATGCAAATTTCAATGTTGTGAACGATTCGATTTGCAGAAATTTCGCAATGAATTTCACTAATTCATCCATTTCATCAGACCCTATAACCTCCTATTCATATAATATGGGGAATGGAACAAACCTTACTGGACAGAATCAAAACTATACCTATAACACTTCAGGTTCTTATGACGTAACATTTCAAATTAGCAATAATGTAGGTTGCACTGACACACAAATTCTGAATGATTTCACCGTATTACAGCAGCCAATTGCTCAGATTTCACCATCGGCATCCGCGGGTTGCGTGCCATTAAATGTGATATTTACAAATAATTCAAGCACGGTGGGTAACGGAGCTGGATTATCGAGTTTTAATTGGACTTTTGCAGATAACACTTCACAAATAACCAATAATGTTTCTCAACCAACCAACTACAACTTTACATCAACGGGAAGTTTTGTGACTAGTCTAGTGGTTACTGATGCATTTGGTTGTGTTTCGCCTCAAGTCAATGTGACAACTATTTTAACTGCTCCAACCGCGGCGTTTACTTTAGATTCAGTTGTTTGTAATTTAGAAACGTTTAATACGGTTAATGCTTCGGCAAATTTTAATACATCTCAATGGTTTTTAGATGGGGTTTCAGTTTCAAATCTTTCCAACTACACTGGATTTTTAAACGAGATTAATCCAACGAATGCAACATCCATTTCCCATGATGTTATGTTGATTGTGTCGGATATTAACGGATGTACAGATACTGTAGAAACTCAATTAGTGGTTTCGCTTCCACAACCAAACGCAACGTATGTTTTTACTGGATCAAATGTCGATGCCAATGGAAATTATACTTGTCCACCTGTATTTGCCGATTTAACTGATAATTCTACGTCATATGGTAATATTGTTCAATGGAACTGGGATTTTGGTGACAACAACAGCTCAACGTTTCAAAACCCTAGTAATAGTTATGTTTTTGCAGGCGTGTATACTGCCTCATTATTAATTACAGATCAATTTGGCTGTTCTGATTCCATTACCTATGAGGATTATCTTTCGATTGGTGGTCCGTCTGGAAATGTGAATTGGTTAAATGTTGGTACTTTGTGTCATCCAGAATTTGAATTCATTCCATCCAACCTATCAAATGTCACCAATATAATTTGGGACTTAGGAAATGGTCAAATCCTTAATAACTTAAACAATTTCACATACATTTATGATAATGCTGGAACCTATATTCCAATTGCAACACTCATGGACAATAACAATTGTCAAGTTGAATATATGCTACCTCCAATTACAACGATAATTACTCCAATTGACGTTGATTTCGCTGTGAATCCGATTTCAATTCCTGTTTATGAACCGATGCAGATTACTGAAAATTCTTCTGGTGGTACAGGCGGAATTACGACTTGGAATTGGACTTTTGGTCAAGATAATTTCTCGAACAATTCAGGAGGAGGATTTAACTATGAATGGCAATATCCTGGTCAATATAATGTGACATTAATTGTAACTGACTCGCTGGGTTGTAACGCAGAAATGAGTATCCCAGTTTTTATTACAGCAGAGCTTTTCATTCCGAATGTACTTACTGCAAATCAAGATGGAATCAATGATGTTTTCATGATGCGACAACCAGTTTTCACAAGTTACGACATCATTATTTTAAACAGATGGGGAAATGTTGTAAGCGAATTGTATGATCAGAAAGGATTGTATTTATGGGACGGTAGAAACAAATCAGGTGAAATGTGCTCTGAAGGTGTTTATTTTTACAAATTAACTGGTACCCAATATGACTTTGTAGAAATAGATAAACATGGATTTGTTACGTTGGTGCTAGAGTAAGCTTTTTCAGGTCAATGTTCGTGTCTGTTTTTACTATTATAATTCATAAATCAACGCAGCGCACAAACATGGTGGTTCACCACAAATCTTGCAACTGTATTTTTTAGCCAAACTATCTTCTTCCCAGTAGGCTGGAATGGTTTTTATTAAGTGCATATTGCATTTCTCCAAAACTCGCGCAAAAGGTGTGTCATCTTTTTGATCCCAGCACATGGAAATAATGGTAGTTGCTTCTTTTTGAAGAATTTCAATTCCTTTAGAGGTCAATAAAGTGCCAATTCCTTGGTTTTTGTATTCAGGGTTCACTCCTACTGTTTTTATGACACCAATTGGAGCTTTGTTTGAAAAATATTCTTTGAACCAATTGTGTTCACTGACTGACATTTGAAGTAATTCGTCAAGTTCACACGATAGCACCAATTGAAAACCTGTTATTTCTCCTGATGGTGATTTTGAAACAATTCCAGTTTTGTAAACATCATCGATGTATTTTTGAAGTTGTATTTCATCTAAATAACCAACACCCAAAAGCTTATCAGAAAGAGTTAAAATTTCTTTAAAATCGGATTGTTTAATTGCTGAAATAAAATTCATTTACGGAAATTAATAAATAAAAGGAAAAACTCTTTTTCGATCCTTCGGATAATTTGGAAATTTCTTCAACAACCAATCATGGTGATTTTTTGAACGAGGAACCAAGTTTGCAAAGGTCCAAACGAGAAAAGTCAAGGCTGGAAGATTCCATGCCATAATAGCAAAGCCAGACCATTCAACTATTTCTCCAAAAAGGTTCGGAGAAGAAATATATTCGAATAAAAAACCTTTCGGAATGTAATATCCTGTATCTCCTTTTTTACGCAGGTTGATTAAAATGGTATCAGATTTCCAATTGATTAACATGCCAATTATGAAGAGTGAAAAGCCAATAATAAAAGAAGAACTTGTAATCCAATTTTCATTGTATGCCTCTTTTGTTGATAATTCAGCTAAAAAATATCCGTTCAATCCTGCATTCATCACATTGAAAAGAATCGCATTTGCAACAATAAAAACAGGCATTTTTTTCTCGGTTGGCTTTATTCTTAGTGGAAAAATCAAGGTGCGATTCACATAATGTAAAATCCACAACACAAATAAAATCCAGACATATGAGTTGAAGGAATTTGTTCCCCAAAACAAAAAATAAAGCATGATCAATAAGGATGGCAATTCCATAATGAACCACCCTAATTTATTATTTACAGTTTTCCCCCATTTATCAGAGGTGTGTCGCCCAAATGGAGCAGTTATGAAGAACATAGTTACATGCACTGCAACAGCAATTCCCAACCAGACATAGGCAATAAGTTCTAAGGTTTCTAAATTCATGCTTTTAAATTACCTTTTTTTCTTTCTGCCAAGCATAAAAATCTGCAAGCGTATTTGATAACGGACGACATTGATGACCCAACTCACTTTTCGCTTTTGAATTATCCATTGTTGGATGTCCATTTTTAAGCGCATCAATCGATTCTATTGTAAACGTCGGATATTGTTTTGTTAGTTTATAATAAACAGCTGCAAAAGGTATAAAAACTCTCAATAACCAATACGGTAATATCATTTTAGGAACCTTTTTGCCCGTAACCAATTTCACTTCATAAGAAAGTTCTTTCATCGAATAATATTTACCACTCAATAAATAAACTTCTCTATCTTTCCCTTTATTGATAGCTACTACTATTGAATCTACAACATCTCTTACGTCCACCATGTCATACCCTCCACATGGTAAAAAAGGAAATTTCTGTTTGTAAAATCCTAAAAGTGCTCCTCCCATTTTTGAAGGTTTAAAATCAAACGGTCCAATTACGCAACTTGGTCTCAAAACAATAATTTCGGGCGAATTTGAATGAATATTATTCAGTAAAATTTGTTCCCCAATTGCTTTCGAATAATCATACACAAAATCAGCCTTTGTTTTATATGGTCGAGTTTCATCATAAGTTTGAGAATGTGGTAATTCAGTCACAGCGTGAACACTACTGAGATGAATAAGTTTTTTCACACCCTTTTCAATAGCAACTTCCAAAACATTATTTGGACCTTCTGTATTTGTTCTAAAAACATCACCTTTTGGGTCACCATTGATACTTATAATTGCAGCACAATTGATAACAATCTCACAACCGTCAATTAGGTTTGATAAGTCATTTTTGTTTAAAGTGCTACCCTGAATGAGTTCAACATTCAAACCTTCAATACCAGCTTTATCTGAATGATACAGCGCTTTAACACGATATCCATTTTCTAATAATCTGCGGCAAACAACATTTCCTATGTGTCCACTTGCTCCCGTTACGGCTATTTGAATTGTCATAAACAACTATTTATGACACAAATTAACTAAAATATTCAGTTCACAAATTTCCAATCTTCAATTCGGATGCTTTTCCATTCTTTGCAAAAAACCTTAATGTTTAATTTTATCATAAAAAAATCTAATTAAAATATATTTTTATTTTTGTAAAAAAAACTACTATGAATATTAAACTTTTCCTCCCATTTTTAGGTCTATTGTTATTAAGTGCTTGTGCAAAAGAGAATGCATCAGATGTTAATCAAGATAAAATTTATACCGATTATGAAGTATTTTATGATAAAAATACTGATAAAACTATTGTTCTAGCAAAATTCAACTTTGGAGGACCTACAGGTACTATATTGGAATTAGATTCAACAGCAACCGTTAAATTTAATAATGATATTTTAGGATATAACGCAGTTTATGGAGGACATTATAGGGAATATGCAGGAAGAATTACTTCAGGTACTTTTACGTATACAAACTTGAATAATGTATCTTATGTAAATCAAATGCCAGCTGGAGATACAGTCGCTTTTCAGCCTTCATTTACACAATTACAAAAATCAGCAGCTCAAACTATAACTTGGCTAGGACCTGTATTAGCTGCAAATCAGTCTGTTGGAATTTTTGTAGGGACATATACTTGGGGACAAGCTGCATTATCATGGCAAGATGTTGACGGTGCTACAAATGTTGTTTTGGGTATTAGTCAAATGTCCTCATTAACTCCAGCTACTACTGCTACTGTTTTTATGGATAGACAAACAGAAACTGTTATAAGTCAAGGAACTGCAGAAGGAGGAAAAATAAGAACGAAATATAGAGCCTTAAATCAAACGATTCAAATAATTAATTAGAATTACAAATTCTTCGAAAAGGTCGTTCTAATTAGAACGACCTTTTTTGTATATTCGAATCCTATAAAAAACCATCATTCTCCAATCTTCAATTCGGATGCTTGCCCATTCAATTCAACCTTTATAAATCCTGGCGTTTTATATTGATCCCAAAGACCAATTCGGTCATAAATACAAGGGATCAACGTTTTTCCTTCAATACTTACAACTCCATTTTTTTTATTCATTCCAACATGAATAGCAACTCGTTCTTCCTCACTTGGGAATGAAACAAATGAAACAATGTCATAAACACAAGGAACAACCATTTTATTCATAAAAACATTAAACACGCCATAAAGCGAATCCTTTTTCACTATCAAAATCCCTAAGTCTTCGTTCATCGCATATGTGATATTGTTCAGAATTACTTTCTTTTTGGTTGCAGTAATATAGGCATGGGAATAAACAGTGTCTTTTAAAAAGTAAATTACCTTAGTAAAATCATTATAACCGTTGTTATAACTATCATTTTCTATAGGAATTAAGATATCACCAGCATAATTCATCAATCCCCACTTGCCGTTTTTTTGTACAATCATCCATTCGAGGTAACAATAAATTTCATCATATTCAATTGGCAGGATGATCTTTCCATTAAGATCTATTAGTCCCTTTTTTAAATGGTTGGTATATGAGGTATCGGTGTCATTGTATTCTGTGATTCTGAAATTAAAAATCAGTTTATTCTTATCTCGAATAGGCCATATTTGTGCTTGCCGTTTGTAAAATGCCAACTCCTCATTTTCATCCGCTTGTTTTTTGGTTGTTCCTACAAAGGGTACAATCCTAAACTTTGAATTCAGTGAATCTTGGTTTATGTAAGTATTGAATGACTTCACAATTTTACCTGTCGTATCGCGAAAAATATATTCATTACCAATTGGTCGATTGTAAAAAAATGGAGCCTGACTCCTCGTTGAGTAGAAAAAGTCTACTTCTGTAAAAAAGGAGAGATAATCAATTTCTATTAATTGAATTCCTTTATTGAACGGGTGATAAATAGTATCGGGAGGTTGTGAATCAAAATGAAATTGCGCCGATAGGTTTTTGGGGAATACTAGAAAAATCAACGTAAAAATTAGAGCCAAGTTTGTTTTCATTTCATCCAATACATGAAGTAAAAGAAATAGTTCAGATTGGCCTAAAGTAAGATTTAGATTTATCCACCTTCAATTTCATGAGGATATCTATTTGGTCATCATCACCGACAGTAAAAATATGTTGATCGAATTGAACAAAACCATTTTTAAGGTAAAAATTAATTGCTCGTTGATTATGTTCCCAGACGCCCAACCAAACCCAATCGATGTTTTTCTTTTTCGCGATTTCGAGTGCATAATTCAATAAAAATTGGCCAATCTTTTTACCGTGAAACTTTTTCAAAACATAGATTCGTTCAACTTCCAACGTGTTTTGTCCGATTGATTCTTTTTGAGCTTCGCCGTGATTAATCTTTAAATAACCCATGATTTCATCCCCAAATTTCGCAAAATAAAATTCGGAGTTTGGTTTCTCTAATTCACTTTTAAGTTGATCTTGAGAATAGGCTTCATTCAAAAATTGTTGAAGATTATTTTCAGTATTACTTTCTTTAAATGTTTCGACGAAAGTAACTATGCTTATTTCGCGCAATTGGTCAATTTCCGATAATCCTATTTTTATGATTTCAAATTTTGGTATCCCGTTTAATTCTTCCATTTTTCACTGCAGCATTATTAAGGAAGATTTACCACGGAAAAATATGGATATAAATCACCCGAGACAACTTGTAATTTTTCCGTCCACACAATGCAATTACTGCAATAACACTAATTGAAAGCCAAGTTGTCGATAAATTCGGAAAAAGGAAATGCAATAAAAAAAAAGTAACAATTCCTTGAAAAATTGCTAATCCATAACTAATGTACATTGCTCCCAAAAAATAACCAGGTTCACGATCAAAATGGTAGTTACAATTTTCACACTCCTCATTCATGATTGGCAACTTCAACAAACTCACATTTTGTTTAAACACATGACCAATGCCACATTTTGGGCATTTTTCTTGAAAAGTATTTAAAATAAAACGCTTCGTTTTTATGGTTGATTTCATTCAGTAAAGATAACAAACGGTTATGGAAAATTCCTATAAATTATGTGCTATAAACCTATTCGAAACAAGAGATGCAACAAATAATAGATTTACTTTAATTCATGCTGAATATCACATGAACTTATGCGAGCCATCGCAATTGGGCATTCGCTTAGAAAGACCGCAAATACAATCATTCAACCCTTTTCCCATTAATATTCTTTGTGTGTAATTTTCAACTCTTGCTTCTCGTGTTTTAGCTTGTTTTGATCCTGAAAAATGAAGAATATAAGCTCTTTGTCTTCCTGGAGTCAATCCTTCAAATGCGGTTTTCAAAGCTAAATCTCCATCCATTTTAGATTGAAATTCTTCTGGAATAAC
Organism: Crocinitomicaceae bacterium; assembly: GCA_044377625.1. Taxonomy (GTDB): domain Bacteria; phylum Bacteroidota; class Bacteroidia; order Flavobacteriales_D; family Crocinitomicaceae; genus M0103. Next base: position 30 of record JBILYS010000036.1, on the reverse strand, counting down.
ATACTCAGCATGTGGTTTAAGCGCAACTTT
>JBILYS010000271.1:0-3472 GCA_044377625.1 Crocinitomicaceae bacterium | reverse complement strand
ACATTGTCCTTGCTTTTTGTTTCATAACTCTCAATATCATAACATGTTTCACCAGCATATACTCGTTCATATATAGAAATTAAGTGCGAATGTTTTTTAGGATCAATAAATTTCAGAATTGGCATTCCTGCTTCTAGGTTTACTCCGTAGCCTTGAAAAACAATGGCTTGAAAAACAGAATTAAATTCTATCAAATTATAGTCCTCATCAATGGAGCAAATGATATCTTTTGTATTATTTATTATCGCCTTTAATCTTTCACTTTTGTTGCTATTTTCTAGTTCGAGTCGTTTACTTCTTGAAACATCTTCAGATAAGATCATTAAACTATCTATTTCATTTTCTTTATCATAAATAATTGAAATTACCGTGTGGTACCAACCGATACCTTCGGGAAGATGAAAAGAAACAAAAGCAACATCTAAGGTCACTGAATTTCTTGTTCGAACAACCTCTTCTATTTTCTCCTTATATGTTTCAATAAATTCAGGGGAAATAAAATCAAAAATACTTTTACCTATAACTGATTCGATATCAAAACCTTTTTCAACTTTATTGATGTATTTTATGAGATACGTTTTAGGATCAATAAAAGAAACTGTTTGAGGAAGTGATGCTGTCAAACCATCAAAAAAAACATCTTTAGTCTGAATGAAACTATTGGAAAGATGATCATTTTTATCTTCTGACATTATTATTTGGGCTTAGGTTTTTTTTTTGACATTATAAATATATGAAAATACCGATTAATCAAAAAACTTTAAATTGATTTACATTTATTGAAATCTATTTATGACGAATTGTCACACTTTATTTTTTGGCGTGATATTCGACAAACGACGCACATGAGTAATAAAAAAGTATCATTTAAATGGGCCTTTAAAGAGTTTATCTGGCCTCGAAAAAAAATTATTTTTATTGGATTGATTTTAATCATCATTAGAAGTTTAGCTGGTTTAGTGCTTCCATATGCAAGTAAAAACCTAATAGATGAAGTAATTCCATCTAAAGATATGGAAACACTTTATACACTATTAATAGTTGTATGTCTTGCTTTACTAGTGCAAACTGTCACTTCTTTTTCACTTACACGATTATTAAGTGTTGAAGCACAGTTGTTAATTTCAGAATTGAGAGCAAAAGTTCAGAAAAAACTATTAAAACTTCCAATTAGTTATTTTGACAATAACAAATCAGGAGCATTAGTTTCTCGTGTTATGAACGATGTTGAGGGAGTTCGTAATCTTGTTGGAACAGGATTAGTTCAATTAATTGGAGGAACATTCACCGCTATTTTATCACTCGTGATTTTAATAAAAATCAATTGGTTGATGACCATTTTTGTTTTGGTTCCGGTAGCAATTTTTGCTTTTGTTGCATTAAAAGCATTTGCTTATATCCGTCCTATTTTTAGAGTTCGAGGGAAATTAAACGCTGAAGTTACAGGCCGTTTAACAGAAACCTTAAATGGTGTTCGAGTGATAAAAGGATTCAATGCTGAAGAACAAGAAAATAAAACGTTTGAAGATGGGGTTGAACGCTTATTTCAAAATGTAAAAAAGAGTTTAACTGCCACGGCATTAATCACAAGTTCATCGACTTTTTTATTAGGATTAGCTTCAGCAGGAATAATGGGCATTGGTGGATATTTCATTATGCACAACACAATGACATATGGTGATTTTATTTCTTTCACGTTGTTCTTAGGATTTATGATTGCACCAATTGTTCAGATGAGTAATATCGGAAGTCAATTGACGGAAGCAATGTCTGGATTGGACCGTACTCAGGAAATTATGGAAATGGACGAAGAAGATGATTCTACTGTTCGAACTGTAAAATTAGGGAAGATTAAGGGTGATATTATTTTCGAAAATGTTGCCTTCAGTTATGATGAAAATAAAGAAGTGTTGCACGATATTTCATTCGATGCTCATGCAGGAAGTGTCACTGCGTTAGTTGGTTCGTCAGGTTCTGGGAAATCAACAATCGCAGGATTAGCGGCAACTTTTTTGAATCCAAAAGGAGGGAAAGTAACGATTGATGGAATTGATATTTCAACAGTTAATTTAAGTAGTTACAGAGCAAATCTCGGTGTTGTATTACAAGATGACTTTTTATACGAAGGAACTATTCGTGAAAATATTTTGTTCCCAAGACCAAATGCAACTGAAGACCAATTATTGGCTGCAGTCAAAGGAGCATATGTTAATGAATTCACAGATCGTTTTGATTTAGGATTAGATACTGTTATTGGCGAACGAGGTGTTAAATTGTCTGGTGGTCAACGCCAACGGATATCAATTGCAAGGGCATTATTAGCAGATCCAAAAATCATCATTTTAGATGAAGCAACTTCAAATCTAGATACCGAAAGTGAAGCATTCATTCAGAAAAGCTTACATGAATTAATGAAAGACAGAACTACATTCGTTATTGCTCACCGATTGAGTACTATCCAGAAAGCAGATCAAATATTAGTCATAGAAGATGGAAATATTGTTGAGAAGGGTAAACATGATGAGTTAATTGAAAGCAAAGGCAGATATTGGGAATTGTTTACGTATCAAAGTAGGATATAAGCACAAAAAAAGGGTGAATATTTGAAATATTCACCCTTTTTTATTTGTAATTTTCAATACATTTCAGCCTTCTTCGAGCTATTTTTCCAACCAGCTTGACTTTCGTAATCAACGAAGAAGACTTTTAAATCTGCTTGACTTTCATATTTTACAAAAAACACTTTTGTTTTTGCTTGACTTTCATAATCTGTAAAAAACCACTTTCCGTCATTGTCTCCAGCTTGACTTTCATAATCTACTTTGTACACCTTCAGATCAGCCTGACTTTCATAATCAACAACGAATACTTTCACGTCAGCTTGACTTTCGTAAGCTACAGAATAAACTTTTTGTGCATTAACGGAAGTGATTCCTCCAATTGTAATGGAAAGTAGTAAAAATAGATTTTTCATTTTATGTTGTTTTAATGTGATTTAAAAGTACAAATTATTCTTCATCATATAATCCTTGAATGGCATAAATCCCAAACTTCAAAAGTCCACCAACAATTATTGGCATTAATACAAATAGAATTATTATTCCGAAAACCAAATCATCATTTCCCTTAGGATGAGAAACTTTCGGCCAGCCAAAATCAGTGATACCAAAATAAGCACAAGCCAAAGCGAGCAAGATCCAAACAATACCAAGAAGTCGTTTTAGTGTGTTCATATTAATCATCAATGTGTTTGTGTTTTGAATTAATATAGACCATTCCAATGATGAAACAAACTCCAGAAACAATAATTGGATACCATAATCCTTCTAAATAAGGCTTGTCGTAAGGTAATTGTTGTCCTGCTGATTCAGCCAACGTATTGGCATCATTTGCTTTTGTTGCAAGGTAAACTGCAACGGCTGGCAACAATCCACCAAAAACACCATTCCCAATATGATAGGGCAAAGACATC
>JBILYS010000307.1:0-3130 GCA_044377625.1 Crocinitomicaceae bacterium | reverse complement strand
AAATCCAAATACTTGAAATACTTTCCTCTAACGAACTGAATCAATTCTTCATTGGTTGCAGAAACTAAAAATGATTCTTTTAGATTCATGAACGTGATGAATTTAGGAAACTCTTCTTCATCCAGTTGAATAACGTGATGCGAGTTGAACATTTTTACGAGAGTCAGGGTTGCTGTTTTGAAATTTTTGTGCTTCAAATCCCATTTCCAATCTTCATTATCATCTTCTGTCAAGTTGTAATTCACATTAACAAGTCGAACATCAATATTGTAGAACGTAATGAAATCGGCATGTTTAGCATAAACAAAATTAAAGACATCCTCATCAGTATGGCTATTAAGGAAATTTGCATCTAGATTCATAAATGTTATAAAATGCTCAATTTCAACGTTTGGAAGTTCAATTACATGATTTGAGATGTATAAGTTCAACATTTCCTTAATTGCTTTATTTAGGTCAGTTTTTAAGCTTTTTCTCCATTCAGGTTTTTCTACCGTCTGCAATTGCCCTACGATTTTAAAATGGTCAAATTTATCTTGAATAAAAGTGATTAGCTCCATTTCAGTTGCTGTCTTCAAGAATGTTTCATTCACATTCAAAAAAGAAATGAATTGATCGAATTCTTCTTCACTCAAATCGATAATATCATAAGAGACATAAAGCCTCAATAATTCTTGAACAATCTTTCGTTGGTCATCCTTGTATTTTTGCTCTTCAATCCATCGTTTATTTTGTTCCTTTTTAGAAAATGCTTGATAAAGTGCTGTTATTGGACTCTGCAAAACTTCAATCCCCGTAACCATTCTTGTGTCACGCATAGCTAAATCTTGTCTTTCCTCCTTAATCTGCTCCAAAGTTTTTAAAGGTCGAACCACAACTTCTTGAAGATCTCTTAGTTTAGGATTTAAATAAACCTTTCTTCTAAATTGGCAATCCACATCCGCTTCTACTTTAAAATTCACAACAAAATAACCTGTAACAGAAATAGAAATACTATCGCCATTTGATACATATAAAGAAAATGAACCATTTGGCTGACCGAAAACTCCTTGACCAGTTCTTCGATTTACGATCATCAAATTATAAAAGCTTTGAAGACTTGTTGAGTCAACAACTTTACCTATAAATAAAACTTTATCACATTTCTGTGAGAAACCTTCAAAGGATATTAAACTGAACAAAGAAAATAAGACTAGGATTTTTTTCATTGAAACGAATTTAGCAAAAAAGATTCCAAAAATGGTTAGACGAATATGTTATATAACGTTAAAACATCTATTTACATTTGTAACAATTAAAATGTGACATTTGTAAATTGTTTTAAATTTCAATTTTTCGTAATTTTGTAACAAATGAAAAGAGTTGTAGTTGGCCTTTCTGGAGGCGTAGATTCAAGTGTCGCGGCACACTTACTTATCCAACAAGGATACGAAGTAATTGGAATGTTTATGCGTAATTGGCACGATGAAAGTGTTACATTGTCAGATGATTGCCCGTGGATAGACGACTCAAACGATGCGTTGTTGATAGCCCAGCAATTAGGTATCCCATTCCAAGTGATTGACTTAAGCGCGGAATACAAAGAGCGCATTGTTGACTATATGTTCAGTGAATACGAGATTGGACGCACACCCAATCCAGATATTCTTTGCAACCGTGAAATTAAGTTTGATGCATTTTTAAAGGCTGCTCTTGAGCTTGGAGCAGATTATGTAGCGACAGGTCATTATTGCAGAAGAATCGAGCACAAAGATGGTACTTATGGCTTGTTAGCAGGAAAAGATGATAACAAAGATCAATCTTATTTCCTCTGTCAGCTGAATCAAGAGCAATTGAGTAAAGCGCTCTTCCCAATTGGAGAATTACAAAAATCCGAAGTTCGCGCTATTGCCACTCAAATGGGATTAGTTACGGCCGATAAAAAAGACTCTCAAGGACTTTGTTTTGTTGGAAAAATAAGCTTACCGCAGTTCTTGCAACAGAAATTAAAATCAATCAAAGGAGACGTAATCGAAATCCCCACTTCACTTGATGAATTCAAAAACTACGACTCCATTCCTGTTTCAATAAAAAATGTAGAACATTTAACGGTGCCTTTTGAATACGCTCCAGAAATGGGAAAAGTAGTCGCAGAACATCAAGGCGCACATTTTTACACAATTGGACAAAGAAAAGGATTGCACATCGGAGGTCGACCAGAACCGTCTTTTGTAATCGGAATAGACACAGAGAAAAATGTGGTTTATTCAGGTCAAACAGATCAACATCCGGGATTAAATAGAATTGCGTTAAAAATTGAAAATCAAGATGTTCATTGGCTTAACTTAAACTATAAAATTAATAATGGTGAAGATCTTCCTTGTTTCGTTAGGATCAGATATAGACAAAAACTAAAGAAGGCAACAATAATTCAAAAAGAAAGTGGATTTTATATCTTATTCGATGCGAAACAGAAAGGAATCACGCCTGGACAATTTGCCGCTTGGTACATTGGTGATGAATTGATTGGATCTGGAGTTATTTCGAGCTAGGAAAATAGTGTTTAAAAGTACCGTCAGCATAAAACTCAACAATTTTAACTACACCCTCACCAACACCCTCTTGGATTTTCATTTCAACTTGTTTATGAACTGAAGTTTTTTGATCTACCGCATTCGCATTCGACAATCCTTCTTTCGGCATTGCTCCGGTTATGAGCCAATTGGCATTTACTCTTGGATAGGTATTCAGTATTTTTTCAAGAAAATCAAGACTAGGCTTATTTCTCCCTGAAATAACATGACTCACATTAGACCGCTGCACACCTATTTGATCTGCAAAAGCTGAAGGAGTTAAATTGTGCATTTTAAGAATCAATTGAAGCCGTTCTTGAATTAACATTTGTAACAAATTAATGAGGAACAAATATACATTATAAATTCACAAATGACAACAATAAGATTTGATCTTGTGTCCTTTTAAAATTTAACTCAAAAAAAAAGGAGCTACAGCTCCTTTAAAAATATGATTTTTAACTACTTAATTATTATATATAGAATAAAAAACTGAGCCAGTAGCACTATTTTTTATTTGTTGAGAAATTTTAATTGAATCCATCAATTGTGCAACCTCAAAAATATTTAATTTACTT
>JBILYS010000270.1:0-3523 GCA_044377625.1 Crocinitomicaceae bacterium | reverse complement strand
CTACCAAAATGGTCCAAATTGGCTTCCAAAGCACGAGCATTCCAGCGCCAATTAGAAGTGCAATATATGCAAATGCATGTTTCTGCAAGGTTGGAACATCCATAACACTCCACATGTATGCATTTTGAAGTGAAATACCTAAAAATGGAAAAAGAATTAAAACCTCATTACTTAGATTGATTTTTTTTCGAAAAAGAACAGCAAATAATATTAAAGCAGTAATGGAAAGACGAACAACAAAAAAGATTTGCCAATAGGTTGGAATTGTAAAATAATCAGCAACAACCCAAATAGGATTGAGAATAATTGCTACCCAACAAACTATAATATGATGCTTCGTTGCTATCCGTTTTAATTCGTTTTCCCAATCGATATGAATATTTATTTTAGAGGAAGAAGCCATTATTTAGGATTTGGTAAACTTGTTTCGTGGTTAATTTACACATTTTTATTTTTATCGAATCAATATTGGATTGAGTACATGTTTAACAATTTAATAAAAAATTTAAACAATATACTATATTTGTTGTTTGACATAAATAGACTTCAAATATAAATAAATCAAGTTTCTTGAAATCATTCGTTAAAATATTAATAAGTATACAATTGTTGTTTTTAACAGTTGGATTCGTTGGATTTTTCACCTCGTATGAATTAATTTTTAAAGGATTATCAATTTACAATTTGTTATTGACTTTTATATTGGTAGCGATTTCTTTTTATACTGAAATGCCTCAATTTTTAAAAACATTTGGATTGGTTTTTTTGTTAGGATTCACTGCTGAGCAAATTGGCGTTCACTCCGGGTTATTGTTTGGGAATTATTCTTATTCTAACCATCTTGGAATATCTTTTTACAATGTCCCACTCATTATTGGAATTAATTGGTCTATATTAAGTATTGGAGCTTGGCATATATGTAAAAAATTACATCGTAATAAATGGGTGAACATTTTTGCTGCAAGTTTGTTGATGGTATTATTTGATATTGTTATGGAACCAACGGCTATAGATTTGAATTATTGGAAATGGACATATGGTTCCATACCAATTTATAATTATGTTTCTTGGTTCTTAATTAGTTTTCCAGCAGTTTTCATTTGCAGTAAATTTCAAACTGAATATTCGGGAATTTCTAAAACAGTTTTTATTTCACAGTCACTTTTTTTCGCATTTTTAAGTTTTAAAATAGTATGGTTATAGGTATTATCGTGATTGCAATCACATTTTTCGGAATGGAAGCTGTGGCATGGTTTGCGCATAAATACATAATGCATGGATTCGGTTGGTTTATCCATAAGGATCATCATGTAAAGAATATTAAAAAATCAGAAAAGAATGATTTGTTTTTTCTAATTTTTGCTATTCCTAGTTGGTTGAATATAATGTTTGGATTGATTTATTCAAACTATATCTGTGTATTCATAGGAATAGGAATTCTCCTGTATGGTATTTGTTATTTATTGGTTCATGATATTTTTATTCACCAACGATTAAAATTCTTTCGTAAATCAAATAAAAGTTATTTTAAAGCAATTCGTTTTGCACATAAAATACATCATAAGCACACAGAAAAAGAAAATGGTGAATGCTTTGGAATGCTATATGTTCCAAGGAAATATTATATTAAAGCAAAACAAGAACTAACAAAAAAATGAGCTTATATCTCTGGATAAATTGCTTTGTTATGGGGACACTTTTTCTGTCTTTTGATAAAAAAGTGGCCTTTTACAAGAAATTTAAATCGTTGTTTTTTTCCATTTTAATTGTGGCTAGCATCTTTATCCCTTGGGACATTTGGTTTGCTTACAAGGGAATATGGGGATTCAATAATGACTATTTATTAGGTGTTTATTACTTGAGGTTACCTTTGGAAGAATGGTTGTTTTTTATAACTGTTCCATTTTCGTGTGTCTTCATACATTATGTTTTGAAAGCTTATTTTAAAAACCCAATTCAATTGCGCTATACTACTCTATTTTGGTATGTATTATCTGTTTTTTTATTGATAGTTGGTATTTTGCATTATAATCAGTTTTATACGTTCACTGTATTTTCTCTCTGTTCTATAGCAATCGGAATTATAACGTTTATAAATTCTAATTTCATGAAAGATTTTTTGAGAACATATCTTGTTTGTTTCATTCCGTTTATAATTGTTAATGGAATTTTAACGGGTAGTTTGACCGAAAAACCAATAGTATGGTATAATGAAGATCAAATTATTGGATGGAGAATTGGCACTATTCCAATAGAAGATAGTGTTTACAATATGCTCTTGGTTGTTTTAGTTACTTTTTTTACCACATATTTTCAATCTAAAAAAACTTCTTCAAAATGAGAACATATTCAATCAAAGAATTAGAAAATATTTCGGGAACAAAGGCACACACTATAAGAATTTGGGAACAAAGGTATAATTTACTTGCACCTCAACGAACTCAGACAGGTATTCGGTTTTACAATAATGACGACTTAAAAAAAATACTATCAACGGTTGTTTTAATTAAAGCTGGATTAAAAATTTCTAAAATTGCGCAATTATCTCCTGAAAATATGCACTTGGAGCTGTCGAAGATTAATGACTCTACAATTATTTCGGATTTAAAAATTGAATTAGTAATATCGAATTTATTGGAAGCTGGACTGTCATATGATGAAGCAAAAATAAATAATGAATTTGAAAAATTCAATGCTATTTTCGATACGGTTACATTATTCAAACAAGTTATTTATCCTTTACTAGTAAGGATTGGTATGATGTGGGGAGTAGATGACATCAATACATTACAAGAACATTTTATATCTAATTGCATTCGTCAAAAGCTTTTGCATGAATTGAATAAGCTACCAATCCCAAATAGCAATGATGACCAAATAGTTTTGTTTTTACCAGAAAATGAAACACATGAAATTGGCTTATTATTCTCAAATTATCTTTTAAGGAAAGCTAATATAAAAACCATCTATTTAGGACAACAAGTTCCTGTCGCAAATCTCATCCCTTTTATCAAAGAACAAAAAATTAAAAAAGCAATTGGTTTTATTTCAATTTTCCCAGGTGAAGACAAACTAAATAGAATTTTGAATACGCTATCTAAAGAATGTTCAAATACTGATTTTTATTGGAACAGTTCAGTCGTGAATACAGTAATTATTCAAAAAATGAAGAATCATCACATATTAAAAAATATGGAAGATATTCAGGAAAAATTAATTGGTTCATTAAAAGTCTAAACGAAAAATATCAAATCTTTAAACTTTTATATTCCTCTAACATCCTTCTCTTCAATCAAAACTTTCTGTCCGTCTTGCAACATCACTTCTCTTTTGGATTTGGTAAATGTGAGTAATTCTACTTTTGTGCCTTCCATGAGCTCTAATTGTGCTTTTTCCCCAAGATCATTCATGTAAGTTGGGATTGCTTTCTGCGTCACAATTGCGAATCGTTCAGCTGTTAAATAGGTGCTTGATGTGTTTGTTGCAACCAAGAACGCAAGTAAAAAAACAGTTTCTCCAAAGA
>JBILYS010000269.1:0-3535 GCA_044377625.1 Crocinitomicaceae bacterium | reverse complement strand
CAATGCACGATTAGTGCGTAGCTTGGAAAAAGAAAATGAAGTTTCAGCTTTTACTTTCAAAAAACAGTACCCCAATTTTCTATTTCCTGGAACAAGTCAATTTGTAGGTGAAAACGATCAAGTTGACCAAATCGAAGCAAAACGAATCGTTAGTACATTCAATCCATTTACGTATTTAGGAGCAGCGAAAACAATTAAAGCAGCCAATCCAGATCTTTTTATCACGAATTATTGGATGTCCTTTTTCGGGATTTTCATGGGCTTATTTGCTTCGAAACAAAAGAATGAAACAGCTAAATTGGCGATAATTCACAATTTGATTCCACATGAACAACGATTTTTTGACAAATGGCTTAATCGCTTCTTCCTTAAACGCTACGATGGTTTTGTTGTAATGTCAGACAGTGTAAGAAACGACCTTTTATCATGTAAGCCTGATGCCAAATACATTCAGTTGAACCATCCATGGTATGATCATTTTGGCGTCAAGATTTCGGAAACTGAAGCACGCGAGAAATTGAAAATCTCACCATCAAAAAAAACGATTTTGTTTTTTGGATTAATCCGAGATTACAAAGGATTAGATTTATTAATTGATGCGTTTTCTGAATTGAATGATGAATACCAACTTGTGATTGCTGGTGAAGTGTATAGTAATTTGCAGAAATATGAAAACCAAATTGCTCAGTCAAATGCGAAAAATCGAATTTTCTTTTTCAATCAATACATTCCTGATTCAGAAGTTCAGAATTACTTTTCTGCAGCAGATGTGTGCATTCTGCCTTATAGAACCGCAACACAATCTGGAATAACGGCTACATCTTTTCATTTTGAGGTTCCAATTATTGCGACAAATGTTGGAGGACTTAAAAAAATAATTGGAGTACCAGAATTAGGTTTAATTGTTAAAGAACCAAACTCAAATATGTTAAAAGATGCAATTTGTTGCTATTTTGAAACTAATTTGAAAGAAAAATTCCAAATTAATATTCGAAAAGAAAAAGAATCGAACACCTGGGATGAATTTGCTAAAAGCCTGATTTCGTTTAGTAAAACAATATAATTCCCCTTTAATTTCAAAATTATTTAGCCATTGAAAACTGTCATGTTGATAAACTTGACAAATACCTTTTAAACTTTATTGACATTAATAAACGTAAATTCTATATTTGCAGGCTTAATAAATAACTAACTGTTTTACGAACATGCGTAATAAAGGATTTTTTTGGTTTATAACGATATTATTAACGGCTGTTTGCCTTTATCAATTATCGTTCACTTTTGTATCTAATTCTGTTGAGAAAAAATCAGAAAAAGAAGCAAATGAAAGAGTTGCTGACTTGAAATTAAAGTCTGCTGCAACAGGTGATAGTGCTTTACTTCCAAACGGAGTATACGTTAATTTTGCTGAGCCAGAAGGCACAGAATTAGCGAAAGCGGCTTTCATCAATCAAATATTAAAGGAGAAAGCAGAAAACAAAGTATATCCAATTTTCGGATCAACTTTCGCTGAGACAAAGAAAAGAAGTTTAGCTTTTGGTCTTGACTTAGTAGGAGGGATGAGTGTTACATTGGAAATTTCAGTTTCTGAATTAGTGAAGAACTATGCACGTAACCCACGTGACCTTCGTTTCAAAAAGCCGTATGAAAGTGCTTTGAAAATTTACAACTCGAAAGGTGGTGATTTCATTACGTTGTTCATCAAAGAAAATAAGCGTTTGAATAATGGTACTCCTGTTGTTCGTTTGTTAGCAATTGCGGATATTGATGGATTGAAAATGAATTCTACTGACGATGAAGTTGAATCTTATTTAAGAGGAATTGCAGCATCTTCAATGGACGGTGTAGAGCAAATCATGAATAAGCGTATTAACCAATTCGGTGTTGCTCAACCAAACATCAACAAAGATGCGGTAAACAATCGTTTGTATATTGAATTACCAGGTGTTCAAGATGAGGCAACTGTTGCACAGAAAATGGTTTCTATGGCAAACTTGCAATTCTTTGAAACGTATTTCCCAAGTGAGATTGGTGGACAATGGCAACAAGCAACTTCACTATCTAGAACAAAAGAAGTTATTATAGATGATTTAGCTTTAGTTGCTGATTCAAGTGATAGTTTGGCAAAAGACAAATCGTTGGAGTCATTATCGTCTTTGGGTGGTTCTCAAAAAGGATTGTCTGATTTTGTTAAACCAGCTGGAGATTATGCGCTTGGATATGTTGCCGCAGAAAACAAAACAGCGGTTGATTTAATCTTAAATAGAAATGACATTTTAGCTTTATTTCCAGAAGATATAAAGTTTATGTGGTCAGCTGAATTAGAGCAAGTTGCAACGAATTCAAAAGAAATGGCTTATGCATTATATGCTATTCGTATTCCTGAATCTGGAAAACCAAGAGTTGGAGGAAAAGACGTGAAATCTGCTTCAACTGGTTATGATGAGCAATCAGGTAAAATCACTGTTGATTTGAAAATGACAGATGATGGTGCTGACAAATGGGCTGAAATGACTTCGGATAACGTAAACAAAATTGTTGCCATTACAATGGATAATGTTGTTTACAGTGCACCTCGAGTAATCAATGCAATTACAGGTGGAAGTACACAAATTTCAGGTTCATTTACAATTGACGAAGCAAAAGATCTTGCAGGTCTATTAAATGGTGGAGCACTTCCTGCACCATGTGTAATTAAAGAACAAACGAAAGTAGGACCAACAATTGGTATGGAAAATTCTCGTGCTGGTTTAATCTCATTTGGTTTTGCATTCATTGCAGTTTTACTTTATATGTATTTCTACTATGGAAAAGCAGGTTTGGCAGCAAACGTTGCTTTAACTGTAAACGTTGTATTTATCTTCGGAAGTTTGGCTTCGTTTGGAGCTGTTTTAACTTTAGCAGGTATTGCTGGTATCGTTCTTACAATTGGTACCGCCGTCGATGCGAATATCTTAATCTTTGAGCGTATCAGGGAAGAACAAGCACGTGGAGCTGATTTATTAAGTTCTGTAAATACAGGATTCAAAAAAGCATTACCTTCAATTATCGATGCGAATGTTACTCACTTATTAGTAGCTATCATCTTGAAAGTATTTGGAAAAGGCGAAATTGAATCTTTTGCTACGACATTGATCATTGGTATTTTTACTTCTTTGTTCTCTGCAATTGTAATTTCGAAATTGATTTTTACAATGTGGTTGGCGAAAGGAAAAGCAATTTCTTTCCATACAAAATTCTCTAAAGGATTATTCCAAAACTTTAATTTTGACTGGGTTGGAAAAAGAAAGTATTTCTACATCTTCTCAATCTCTGTAACAATCATTGGAATGTTCGCAATGTTCTCTCGTGGATTGAAACAAAGTGTTGAATTTACAGGTGGTAGAACGTTTGTTGCGAAATTCGAGCAAAAAGCAGATATGAACTATATGCGTGCGAATCTTTCAAAAGTATTTGTTGAAAATGGTGAAATTGCTTCAATCGATTTGAAAACTAAATCAAATGATTATAATGTTGAAATCGTAACCAACTTCAT
>JBILYS010000268.1:0-3553 GCA_044377625.1 Crocinitomicaceae bacterium | reverse complement strand
TCCATCCCACGATTTAACTAAAGAATAACCAATTGATTGAAAGATTTCTTGACCCCAACGGTTATAAATTTTGACAAAACAATTTGGGTATTGACTTACTCCTCCAATTTCCCAACGGTCATTTATGCCATCGTCGTTAGGGGAAAAAGTGGTTGGGAAAATTAATTTTTCTTCAATTGTAATGGTAACATAATCCTCTAATGTGCAGCCATTTTCAGTAGCTGTTAATGTATAAGTTGTTGTTGAAGTTGGATAAACGAGTGGTGTGAGTGTGGAAGGATCACTAATTCCAAACGTTGGGGACCAACTGTAAACGGGAGCCGTAGTCAACCCATTTAACTGAGTAGTTTCGCCAGTATTTAAAAGCTGATCTGGACCCGCATCAATTGGAAAAGAATAAACTGTAATTGCTGCTGTTGTAGCTGTCACCATTTCAGCACAAAGGGTATAACAGTTTGTTTCAAGAGAAACGATATCGCCATTATTTAAAGCGGTTGATTGAAAATACGCATCAGTCGTTACCGCAGTTAAAACACCATTTACATACCAATTAAACGAAGACGTGTCAGGACAATTAGTGAGAATGGCATTCGCAGAAAAAATATCATTTTTGCAAATTACTATTGGACTCGTTGTCAAACTTACAGATGAAACCGGGCGGTCTATTCCTGAACCACTTATGATTAAATCAAAATCACATTCAGCGGCACTTGTAATTCCAGCTCCAGATAAATCTCCAGAAACAACGATGTAATAAAGAGTGTTTGCAGGCAGAGCAGCTGCGTTCAGTGAAAACGGAGCGTTTCCATTTGATACACAGTTCCCTATTGCAGTGTAGGATGTTGAATTACAAGGAACACTAGCGGACAAAATAGTAGCTTGAAGTGCGTCGTCTTGACCTACATTCATTGAAAAAATAAGATTACTAAAATCTACTTGAACATTTCCGCCCGTTGCATTCGTTGTGAATGTCATCCAAATAGAATTATTGGATGAAAAACAAAACGCAAACCCGTCTTCGCATCCAGGACAAAAAGTTTTATTCGCCCCAATATTGGTTAATGAAAAAGTTTGATTTGGGCAAAGTTCAAGCGCAGAATTGCATGCATTATATACTTGTTGACCCACTGCCAAAAAACGAAAAGAAAATAATAACAGTAAAATAACAACCTTCATTTTAATACCCAAAAGCGCTGTGTTTTCTCGAATTTACAACAAAATTATCTGTCTATAGAATAAAATGTATAGTTTTATTCCAGCGCAAAATTCAAGTTAACATATTTTGGCACAATATTAGATTTTTTAGCCGAACAATTAATACAATGTATATGAATAAAATAACTACCCTCGTTTTTTGTCTTTCTCTTTCTTTAGGATCAGTTTTTTCTCAAAAAATAGATTATGACAATAGTTCTAATTGGTTCTTAGGCTTAAACGCAGGAGCTACTTGGCAAACAACAGATGTGGCAAATAAATTTTCAGCGGGTTGGGGTTTAACACTTGGTCGTTCATTTAATTACAATTACGGCAAAAAAATCTCATTCGATTTAAGAGCACGCTATTTAAGAGGTACTTGGTTAGGTCAAGATTATGATACAACATCACTTGTCGGATATACAGGGACTTCTTTACAGAATTATAAAGATTCTTTAGGGTTTTCTGTAAATAATTTTCAAGCGGATGTTCACCGACTTGGATTTGAATTAGTCCTTCATGCAAATGGTTTCAGAGAACGCACTGGATGGGATCCATATATTTTTGGAGGCGTTGGTTTTACTTGGCACCAAACTTTTGGAGATTTATATAACAATGATTCTATTGGTTCTATTTATGGATATGACCCAACTTTGTTAGGAAATAAATCCTACATGAACAACTTGAAAGATAATGTTTATGATTCACCTTTGGATGGAAGTAACAAGGATAAATACAATGTTAGCTTCATGCCAAGTGTTGGCTTTGGAATAGGATATCAAGTTGGGAAAAGAGTTACATTAGGATTAGAACATAAGACAACTTTTACGTTGATTGATAATTTTGATGGTTTTGTTGATCCAACAAGCAAATTCAAAGACATTTACCACTATACATCTGCGTATTTGCAATTTAGGTTTAAAACACATAATCAAACTACTACAACTACAGATGTAAACACAGTGAACAACATTGATAATTACAACAATGCTGGTTCAGGATGTGTTTCACCTGCAATTAAGTTTATTAATCCCGTTTCGAATGATTTGGTTTCGTCTTCAATGAATTATCAAGTTGTTCTTGAAATAAAAGATATTCTTGGAAGAGATAACATTGTATTCAAGCAAAACGGTATAACCAATTTAAATTATACATATAACACTGAAACAGATCGTTTAGAAAGCACTGTTGTTTTAGTTTCAGGAATAAATACATTTGAAATTACCGCAACCAACACATGCGGATCTGATGTTGAAACAATAACGGTAAATTATCAACCATGCAATGTCCCGGAAATCACAAAAGTGAATCCTTCAACAAATGGAACAACTGTCAGTAATGCAAATTACAGTTTGAGTTTATTGATTCAACACTCCAATAATGGACAAGGAATTACATTGACACATAACGACAGAAGCATCACAAATTATACCTTCAATACAGCAACAGGGTCTTTTCAAAGTTCACTTACATTATTGCCTGGACTCAACACATTCGTTTTGACATCAGTAAATTCTTGCGGAACAGATACTGAAACGATAACCGTTAATTATCAAAATTGTATTGCGCCAGTTATTACAGTTGTTGCACCAACATCAAATGGAACAACAGTTAGTTCAGCGAACTTTAGTGTGAGTGCTTTGATTTTAAATTCCAACAACAGTCAAGGAATTACCTTGAAGCAAAACACTATTTCTGTTACAAACTTTAGTTTCAACAATGCAACGAACGCTTTCCAAAGTACGGTTACACTTGTTCCTGGCTTAAACACGTTTGTTTTAACTTCAGTTAATTCATGTGGAACAGATGCCGAAACGATTACAGTTAATTACCAAAATTGTATTGCGCCAGTTATTACCGTTGTTGCACCAACATCAAATGGAACAACAGTTAGTTCAGCGAATTTTAGTTTGAGTGCTTTGATTTTAAATTCCAACAATGGTCAAGGAATTACCTTGAAACAAAACAATGTGAATGTTACAAACTTTAGTTTCAACAATGCGACTAGCGCTTTCCAAAGTACGGTTACACTTGTTCCTGGATTAAACACGTTTGTTTTTACTTCAGTTAATTCATGTGGAACAGATGTGGAAACAATCACAGTTAATTATCAAAATTGTATTGCGCCAGTAATCACTGTTACTAATCCTGTAACCAATGGAACGACTGTTCTGAATGAAAATTTCAACTATTCAGCAACAATACTAAATTCGAATAATGGTCAAGGGATAACATTAACATTGAATAATGCTCCGATTACGAATTTTAGTTTCAACAATGCAACAGGTGTTATACAAAGTGCTGTATTATTAACGCAAGGCTTGAATACATTTGTAGTTACTTCTGTTAACAACTGTGG
>JBILYS010000267.1:0-3554 GCA_044377625.1 Crocinitomicaceae bacterium | reverse complement strand
CTCGCCCTGTCTTCTTTGTGCATTGTAGTTCGAATATCAGGCATTGAGATAAATCCACCTTTCCATTCCGATTGAATAAAGAAATACTTGAAGAACGTTAAATTTAAAGCAAGAACAGCACTGGCTCCAAATCCCGCTAAATGAAATTCATCGTAACGTGCATTATTCAGTAAAGTAGTATTCGTTCGAGGAAGTAAAAAACCTACTCCTAATCCTTCATTTGCACTGACACAAAAATGCTTCACTTGAAACAAGACATCAAAACGACGTAATTCAAAATTCTCATAATTCAAGCCATCTGTATGTTCGAATTTCAGAAAAGTATCTGCTAATACAACATCAGCATTTTCGTAAACGCCATCATAAGAGGTTCCTGAATTATTAATTGTACCATTGATTTTAACTGTATTATTTTGTTCCATTACATATTTCATGTGGTCTGCACCAAAAGAAAGTTGATAATGGTCCTTTATAAAATACCCAATTCTAAAATTGTACTGCGGAATTGTCATTTTGGTTGGAGAAAAGTAGGTCTTAACATTAAAAGGCGATTGTCTGTCCTTGGCAATAACATCTGTTAATTCAAACTTGTAATCTGTGCCTTTAAATGTAATGTCCGACTTAGTATAAGCAGCGCGGTTCCAACCCCAATACATAGAAAACGTTCCTTTTTTGTAAATGTGTTTGTTGGTATTTTCAACTTGAGAAAAGCTAAACTGACTTGTCAAACAAAGAAGAAGAAGGATTTTAAAATTCATCATATTATTTTTTGTAAAGTTAATGTAGGAAATTTAGAAAGGGAATAAAAATTCAAAATTAGCATATTCTACGTGCGAAGGTAAAGTGAATGTTTTTTCATTTTTATGATTATTATCATTTTTTAAAGAATGCTTAATAACCAATTTTGCGAAATGATACAAATGGAATTAATGTCTCCTGCGGGAACATTTGATGCGATGATGGCAGCCATAAAAGCTGGAGCAAATTCAATTTATTTTGGTGTTGAACAATTGAATATGCGCACCAAATCAACGCATAATTTCACACTAGAGGACTTACCTGAAATTGCAAGAATTTGCCGTGATAATGGATTGAAAAGTTATTTAACATTGAATACGATTGTGTATGATCACGATGTAAGTTTGATGAAACGAATTTTAGATGCAACCAAAGAAAGTGGTATTTCTGCTGTTATCGCTTCAGATCATGCTGTCATGAATTATGCAAAGAAAATTGGTGTTACAGTTCATATTTCTACGCAAGCAAATATTACGAATATCGATACGGTCGAATTTTATTCTGTCTATGCGGATGTAATGGTGATGGCAAGAGAATTGAGTTTACAGCAAGTTGAATTGATTAACAAAGAAATTGAACGAAGAGAAATAACAGGCCCATCTGGAAAATTAGTTCGAACTGAAGTTTTTGGTCATGGAGCTTTGTGCATGGCCGTTTCAGGTAAATGTTACTTGAGTTTACATTCTCATTTTTCGTCGGCAAATAGAGGTGCTTGTGTTCAAAATTGCAGGAAATCATATGTTGTAATGGACAAAGATGAAGGAACAGAGTTTGAAATTGACAATGAATACATCATGTCAGCATCAGATTTATGTACAATTGATTTTTTAGATAAAGTAATCGCATCAGGCGTATCCGTTTTAAAAATCGAAGGAAGAGGAAGAAGTGCTGATTATGTTTATACAACGACACAATGTTACCGAGAGGCAATAGATGCTTATTACGCTGGAACGTATACTGCAGAAAAAGTAATTGATTGGAAGGAACGCTTGAGTACTGTTTTTAATCGCGGTTTTTGGGATGGCTATTATTTGGGGAGAAAAATGGGGGAGTGGAGTGACAATCCAGGTTCTAAGGCTACAAAGAGAAAAGTGTATGTAGGAAAGGGAATGAAATATTATGAAGCTGCTGGAATTGGTGAATTTTATATCGAAGCTCAGAATTTAAAAATAGGTGACGAATTGATTATTACTGGTCCAACAACAGGAGTTATTGAAACGGTCTTAACTCAAATGCGCGTTGATGATGTACCTGCTGAAAGTGCTAAACGAGGAGTTACAATAACCTTTCCTGTAAGTGAAAAAGTTCGACCTTCGGATAAGCTTTACAAATTAGTTCCGGTTGAATGATTCGAGTTGTACAACATCGATTTAAATGTATTGGTTGCAACGCCTGTGTTGAAGCAGATAAGTACCGTTGGCGGATGTCAAAAAAAGACGGCAAAAGTACGCTGATTGGAGGTGTAGAAAAGAAAGGTTGGTTTTCAACGCTTGTTGAAGACGACGAATTACCAGCTTTAGAAGCAGCAAAAAAGCATTGCCCAGTTAATATTATTCGATACGAAGAATTAAAATAAAGTTTGACCGATATGGATACAGACCTCTTGTCTTTGTTTCTTTTGTTTATATTATTTTAGCCACAGATTCACTGATTACAATGCACTTAATCTGTGCATCTGTGGCAATAATCAATTATTTCAGTCCTAAATGTGTATTTATGACTTGTGGATCATTTCTATACGAAGAATTAAAATAAAGTTTGACCGATATAGATACAGACCTCTTGTCTTTGTATCCTTTGTTCATGTTATTTTAACCACAGATTCACTGATTACATTGAACTTAATCTGTGCATCTGTGGCAATAATCAATTATTTCAGTCCTAAATATGTATTTATGACTTGTGGATTATTTCGATACGAAGAATTAAAATAAAGTTTGACCGATATGGATACAGACCTCTTGACTTTGTCTCTTTTGTTTATATTATTTTAGCCACAGATTCACTGATTACATTGAACTTAATCTGTGAATCTGTGGCAATAATCAAGTGTTTTAGGTCTAAATATGTATTTATACCTTAGTGGATTATTTTTTCTTGCACGTATTTAAACCGAAAGGCAAATACAACGGGCAAAAACTGATTAAGCTAGTGAGTACAAAAACTCCAGCCAACACTAATAATACAATTCCTAAAGTTCCAGGGATTATTTTTGTAAAAAATAGAACTGCAATTACTGCTGCAATAATCACACGGATTATTCTGTCAGCATTTCCCATATTTTTTTTCATAATAAATAAGTTAGTTTTTCTTTACGATATTAAGGTTAATAGGTAATTCCAAATGTAACTTATGTGACACAGTTAAAAAACAAAGATTCTAAAAAATCTAACTTATTTTGATTCACTCAAAACTTGTTCAATTGTTTCAGTGAAAACGGAAATTGGCTGCGCACCTGAAATGGCATATTTTCTATCAAAAACGAAAAAAGGAACTCCTCTCACCCCAATTTGTTGCGCTTCAGAAATGTCATTTTTAACCTCGTTTGCATACTGTTCACTTTCTAAAACAGCTTTTAATGCTAATTTTTCGATTCCAATTGACACGCCGATTTCTAAAAGATCGTTGATCTCTCCAATGTTTTTACCGTCGGTGAAATACGCTTTAAAAAGAGCTTCTTCTAGTTGATCGCCTAATCCTTTTGTTTTTGCAAATTGAATCATCCGATGAGCATCAAACGAATTTGCAATGATTGC
>JBILYS010000035.1:0-10095 GCA_044377625.1 Crocinitomicaceae bacterium | reverse complement strand
ATCAAACGCTGAATTTGAGCCAATTTACGCATGTCCTTTTCATTCACAAGTGTAATTGCCTCGCCTTTTGTATTTGCTCTTGCTGTTCTACCTACTCGGTGCACATAATCTTCCGCATCAAATGGAGTATCGTAATTGATTACGAGGTTGATTTCTTTTATGTCAATTCCGCGACTCATAACATCTGTTGCAACAACAATTCGAATGCGTTTGGAACGGAAACCACGCAATACTTCTTCTCTCTGTTCTTGATCTAAGTTGGAAGAAACTCCTTGTGCTTTGAAGCCATTTTTTCGCAAAGAAGTAACTATTTCATTCACTTTACTTTTAGACGAAGTGAATATAATGATACTCGTATAATCAGGTCGTTCGGTAAGGATTTGTTTAATTAACGGAGCTTTTTGATTGTCAAAGGTCAAATAAACAGATTGTTTTACGCCTTCAGCAGGTTTGGAAATTGAAAGTGTAATTTCCTCTGGATTGACTAATATTTTTTTCGCTAATTCTCTAATTTTATTGGGCATTGTAGCACTAAACATCAACGTTTGTCGCTTCTCTGGTAATTTAGAAATGATTGTTAAAAGATCATCTGCAAAACCCATGTCGAGCATTTTATCTGCTTCATCCAGCACTAAATGTTTCACTTTTGAAAAGTCTACGTACCCTTGTTGAATATGCGATAATAATTTACCAGGAGTTGCAACAATGATATCAGTCCCGTCTTTAAGAGCATCTTTTTGAACATCCCAATCTTTTCCACTTCCTCCACCATAAATGGCTTTAGATCCAACAGAAACAAAATAGGAAAGTCCCTGAATTTCTTGTTCAATTTGAACAGCTAGTTCTCTAGTTGGAACAATAATTAACGTATCGATGGATGTATCTTCCTTTCCCGTTAGTTTATTCAAAATAGGAAGAATGAATGCTGCTGTTTTTCCAGTACCTGTTTGAGCACAAGCAATTAAATCTCTGTTATTTAAAACTTGAGGAATTGCTAATTGTTGAATTGGAGTAGCGTTAACGAATCCCATGTGAGAAATAGCTTCTAACAATTGTTCGTTTAAGTGTAATTCTGTGAATTTCATATTGGCTGTTAAATTACAAAAAAAAGGCGAGTTCATGAATGAACCCGCCAAATCTCTTTGAAACTTAAAGACGTTACAGACTATCCTGCGTAACTTCTTTTGCCCCAATTAGCACAAGCTTTTTTTCTACGCTTGTTCATTCTTTTGTGGCGTCTTGCTTTTTTCCCGTCTATATGAGAAGATACTGCGGTTGTTTCAAAAGAAACTGATTCTTTTTTACAAGCATCCAGGCTCTTCGCATTTAGCGTAAGGGATGAGAACACAACAATAAGGGCTATTAGAAATTTCATTCGTTATTCAAGTTAGATGTTAGGAGTACAAAATTATACTATCTAAAACGAATTACCAAAAAATTATTGTTTTAAACAGTTAAAAAAATTACAGCATCACTTAATAATTCAATTGATTAATTTCAGACCTTCGCGGAAGACATGGAAATATTTAAAAAAATTGTACTGGCAATATTGGAAACCACTATTTGGGAATGGTTAGCTGTACTTTCAAGTTTAATTTACGTAATTTTAATTTCGCACAAACAACTATTAGCATGGGCCTTTGCGATTATTAGTTCTGCACTTTACATTTATGTTTGTTTTCAAGGACAATTATATTTAGAATCTTTACTAAATGGATTCTTTCTTATCATGGGGGTTTACGGCTGGTTTTTGTGGGCTAGCGAAAAAACTGAAGAGTCGAATAAAATAATTAAATGGAGTAAAAAAACACATTTTCTGAATATCAGTGTGAGTTTATTAATTGTGATTTTGATTGGATTTATATTTGATGCTTATACAAACCAGGCGAATCCTTATACTGATTCATTTACGTCCATTTTTAGTTTAGTTGCAACGTTTATGGTTACCAAAAAAGTTTTAGAAAACTGGATTTACTGGATCATTATAGACAGTGTTTCCGTATATTTATTTGCTTCAAGGGAACTTTACATGACGTCTATTTTATTCCTACTCTATACAGGCATTGCAATTTTCGGTTATTTCAAATGGAAAAAGCAGTTTAATCAACATTTCGAAGAATGCGATTCGCTATAACAGGACCAGAATCTTCAGGGAAAACGACGTTGGCCAAAGAATTGTCTCAAAGAAATAAAGGCATTTGGATTCCAGAATTTGCACGGCAATATCTAGAAAATTTGCCCTATAATTATCAATTAGAAGATCTAGACAAAATTGCGCAAGGTCAACTTGCATTATGGGAAAAATCAAATGACAAAATTCTAACGTTTTTTGATACGGAAATGCTCGTCATGAAAATTTGGTCTGAATTCAAATACAATTCGTGTTCTACATTCATTCTTTCGGCGCTAGAAGACCAATCTTTCGATCATTATTTTTTGTGTCGACCAGATATTGAATGGGAGGAAGATCCTTTGCGTGAGCATCCTGAAAAACGGGAAGAATTATTTGAGCTTTATTTAAATGAATTAATTGAACGTAAACTTCCATTCACACTTGTTGAAGGTGATTTGGAGACGCGAATTCGAGCTTGTCAACGTGTTATTTCTAACAAATAATTATATCCCATTTAAAGCTTGTTCAATATCAGCAATTAAATCTGTATAATGTTCTACACCAACTGAAACGCGTACTAACTTTTCAGAAATAAACATGACACGTTTATCTTCTGCAGGCACATCTGCATGCGTCATTGTTTGTGGGTGTTCAGCTAAACTTTCTGTACCCCCAAGAGAAACGGCCAACTTGATTAATTTCAACGAATCCAAGAATTGAAACGCTTCTTTTTCACCTCCTTTTATGTCAAATGCTATCATTGCTCCAGCACTAGTGTATTGGCGGTTAAAGATCTCTTTTTCTCGTTCATTACCTACTTCATTAATGAATCCCAAATAATACACTTTCTCCACTTTCGGATGATTTCTTAAGTATTCTGCAACATATTTTGCTGTTGTTGCTTGCTGGTCCATTCTTACTTTCAAGGTTTCCAAACTTCTCATCAACAACCAGCCTGTCCATGGTCCAGCCATATTTCCTAAGAATGTTCTTAAACCTTTTACACGACCCATTAATTCTTTGGACCCCAAACAAGCTCCAGCAATAACATCAGAATGACCACCAATATATTTTGTAGCTGAATACAGAACTAAATCAGCTCCGTGTTTTAAAGGATGTTGCCAAATTGGACCCATATATGTATTGTCAACAGATAAGATAACAGGTTTTTCAGCAGTTGTAAAATGTGCTTTTATTTCGGCACACATTTCAATATCTATAAGCGCATTTGTAGGATTTGCTGGCGTTTCAATGTGAATCATTGTCAACCGATTTCCCTTACCTGTAGCGTCTATCCGAGCAATTATTTCTTCTTTTGTATCTGTAGCATGAAAACCGATCGATTCGATTTTCATTTTCTTTAAAAAGTGATTGATAAAATGATCTGTTCCACCATAAACTGGTCTGCTATACAACAACAAATCTCCTGGCTCCATAAACTCCATCATTGCAGTTGATATTGCTGACATTCCACTTTCGAAAACTGCGCAATCCTCAGCACCATCCCACAAACACAATCTGTTTTCAAGAATTTCTAAATCTGGATTATTCAAACGGCTATAAATCAAACCTAACTCTTCGCCTTGTTCTTTTTCACGCAATCCATACGCTAATTCAAAAAACCGTTTCCCCTCCATTGCTGTATTAAAGACAAAGGTTGAAGTTTGAAAAATTGGACATTTAATCGCACCTTCAGACAATGAAGGTTTGTATCCGTAACTCATCATTAAACTTTCTGGTTGCATTTTAGAATAATCCATTGTTTCAGTTTTTTGTTATAATGTAAACATATAAATAAATCTTTCACAAGTTTAAATGGTAGATTATAATTCTATAATTATTAGTTTTGAGTATGTTTTATTCTTTAAATAGTTCTTTTAACACAATAATTTAGAAAAAAATTCTATGGAAATTCAATTAGATCAAATAGACAAAAAAATACTTTCGATTTTGAGTGCGAATTCGAAATTAGGAAACAAAGAAATTGCTTCAGAAATTGGATTATCAGTCACTCCAACATTTGAACGGATCAAACGGTTGGAAAGGCATGGCGTAATAAAAAATTATGTGGCCATTTTAGATAAGAAGAAAATCGATAAAGGATTACATGTCTTATGTCAAGTTTCATTAAAAGCACATAATTTGGATTTATTGTTGGGCTTTGAAGATGAAATTGTACATCTTCATGAAGTAAGTTCCTGCTATCACATAGCTGGAAATTATGATTATTTACTTTCTATAGAAGTAAAAGATATGGACGAATACCAAGATTTTCTGAAACAGAAACTAGCTTCAATCCCGAATATTGCGAATGTTCAAAGTTCTTTTGTTATGAGTACTTTAAAATCGTGAGTTACCGTTGCCGTTATCTGTCATATTGAACCTTAAAAAGACTTCAAATCCTCCTTTTGCCCGAGATACATCGTTCAATGTTGATATATTTAGATCATAAGCAAAACCAGTAGAATAATTTCCCCAATCCAGCATAACTTTAGCAACAAGTGCGTCTTTGAATCTATTGAACAATCCAAAGGAAAGAGATGTTGGCTTACTGAAGCCTGTTGCCATAGAACCTTTACTTAAAAGATATTTGTAATATGCACCATACAAAAATTCAATAGACGATCCTTGTTTTTGAAAGTAAACTCCAGGTAAAACTGCACCTTTAGTGCCGCTGATACTAATATTTGCATTTGCAAAAACTGAAATTCTCATGTTCAATTTTTCAGCATTATCGTTTAGATAGGAATAGCTTGGTTTATTCAAATGATACACTGCAAAACCAACATTTACAGCCTTTTGATCTGTTTGAGATTTATAACCTGAATTTTGTTTGTATGCGTAAACCATACCTGCACCAGCATCAATAAAGGAAAAACTTGAATTACTAAACGTTTCTCCACTTGCAAAAGTATTATTATATGCAGTGCCATCATATTGATTTCCCCATCTTCCAGCGCTGGCACTAATAGATCGTTGCCCAAACCCTGTATTGATTCCTACCCCCAAAGTACTTGTTTTATCAAGAATTAAATGATATGCAAGACTCACATTAACCGAATTTGTAGTAACTTTTAAGTCCCCTGCTTGGTCATTAAAAAAATTAATCCCTCCGGCAATGATTCCCTTTTTTCCTCTCTTGTTATTATTGAATCTTCCATCAACAGAGGCTGCAATTGTTTGATATGGAACAGCAACACTATTCCATTGGCTTCTATAATTTAAAATCCCTTGCACTGGTGAATTTGCTCCAGCAAGCGCAGGATTTAACGTCAAGGGAGAAAATTCCATTTGCGAAAAGTGGACATCTTGTGCGTTTGACATGAAAGATGTTAAGGCCACTGCAAAGAATAATGCCGTTTTTTGTTGAATCATTTTTTTCATATAAATAGCGTGTAATTATCTTACTAATGTTGTGTTTCCAGAAAGTTGTACAACCGTTCCGTCTATTTTAATAGCTGTTAATTTGTAAAAATAAACTCCAGTATTCATTGCTTTTGCTTTATATGTTCCATCCCAATTTATAAGTGGATCAGTAGTTTCAAAAACCATTTCTCCCCATCGGTCATACACAGAGAAATTATATGTTTCCGTGCAACCAACAACCCCATATACTATAAGATTATCATTGTTCAAATCATCATTAGGAGAGAAAATTGTTGGTACAAATATTTCGCCACAAGCAATTGCTATTGACACTGTTGCGCAATCAGTATCTACGCAACCATTAACATCGGTAAGTGTAACACAGTAAGTTGTAGTCACACTTGGAGCGACTATTATTGAACTTGTTGTTTCACCAGTATCCCAAGAAAAGGTTCCTAATCCGGTTGCTGTTAGGGTTGTATTGCCTCCTGCAGGAATAATTACATCTAATCCTGCGTCAACAACTTCTGCTATTGGCAATGCATTAACTGTAACGGAAGTTGAAGAAGAAATGCACCCAGTTAGCATGTCTTGTGCAGTAAATGTATAATTACCAGGAGCCAAACCACTAAAAGTACCGCTTGCTTGATAGGCTCCTCCCAAACTATATTGAATTGTTACTCCAACTGGGGCAGTTACTAAAATGGTTCCTGTCGGTGTTGAACAAGTTGGTTGAACGGTAACAGATGCGGTTGGCGCTGCTGGTGCTCCAACAGGTACATTTACCACAACTACAGTTACAGAAGATGTACATCCTGAAACAGCATCTTGTGCAGTAATATTATAACTTCCAGGCGTCAACCCACTAAATGTCCCACTTGCTTGATATGCACCGCCATTACTATATTGAATTGTTGCTCCAGCTGGGGCAGTCACAGAAATTGTACCCGTTGGAATCGCACATGTCGCTAATACTGTTACAGATGCTGTTGGAGCTGAAGGTGCGCCAGGCGCAGCATTCACAACCAAAACTGTTGCTGCTGAAATACAACCAGAGGTCATATCTTGTGCAGTAATTGAATAAGAATTGGCTGCCAATCCAGAAAAAGTTCCACTCGTTTGATAAGCTCCTCCAATACTATATTGTATTGTTGCACCAGAAGGTGCTGTTACAACAATAGTCCCAGTAGGAATCGCACATGTTGGTTGAAACGTTACTGAAGCCGTTGGTGCTGCAGGCGGAGTTGGAATTGCATTAACTGTTAAAGCTGTTATTGATGAGATACAACCAGACCCCATATCTTGAGCAGTAATATTATAACTTCCTGGAGCTAACCCACTAAATGTTCCACTTACTTGGTAAGCGCCACCGATGCTATATTGAATAGTTCCACCTACTGGAGCAGTAACAACAATAGTACCTGTTGCAACAGTGCAAGAAGGCTGAACTGTCACGGAGGCTGTTGGTGCGGCAGGCGCACCAGGTGCTGCATTAACCACTAATGGAGTTGCGGTGGAAATACAACCAGTAGCTGTATTTTGTGCTGTTATATTATAGGTGTTAGCTGCTAAGCCAGAAAAGGTTGTACTTACTTGATATGCACCACCATTACTGTATTGAATTGTAGCACCTAAAGGAGCTGTAACTACTATTGTTCCAGTTGGGACTGCACATGTTGGCTGTAATGTCACACTAGCAGTTGGTGCTGCCGGAGGAGCATTGACAACAATATCTACGGTGTTGTTTGACCCAGTAACAGAAGGAGTTGAGCTGATTACTCGAATACGATACAAAGTTCCAGATGCTGTATTACAAGGAATAATGCACGAAATTGTTCCGCTATTTGCTGTACTTGCCAATGTTCCTATCGTTACTGGAGCAGCAAAACTTCCTACTGAATTTGACAATTGCGCAGTATATGTATTTCCTGCTGTAAAAGTTCCTGTACTCGTAAAAGGTACGTTTACCGTTGCACAAGCACAAAATGGACTACCGGTTATTGTTCCTGTTGTAATTGTATTTCCGGCAGCAACAACTGATAAAGTAATATCATCGACTGCAAATGACGGATCTGTTCCAGCACCATCGTCGTCATTAACCCATCTAAAACCAATTTTAACATTTGGATTATTATTCGCTGCAGCAGGTAAAACTACTGAATATGCCGTCCACATTCCTTGTCCAGCGCATAGTGTAGTTTTAGCTAAATCAAAAAGCTGTGCCCAAACAGTTCCATTAAACCACCATAATGTGGCATTATCAATAGCTAAATCTCCATTTTCAATATAATTAAAAGCTAAAGTAATATTAGAATAAGGAGTACAATTGATCGTTGGAGATTCTATGCGTTTATCAGTCGGTGTTCCGAAAAAACCAAATCCACTTAATCCTGCATCACACCAACCACCGGCATCATAAGAAGCACCCATGTCGCCCAGAGTAACAGAACCAACATGAAGAGATTCGTCTCCTGCTCCTATACATCCAGCCCCACATACCCCGGCAGCCTGACCATTTTCTGCGCAACTAACGTACCAGGTGTTTGGTTCTGTCGGATCACCACAACCATCTAAGGCTGGGCTAGCATCCGTAACTGTCCAAGGACCATTTCCAGTATTGGATCCTGCCGCAGGACAATCGGATGCACAACTATTTTCAAAAGCTTCAGTCCAAAAAATTTGTGCTTGTAAGGAATACGATAATAAAATCGCAAAAGTAGTGTAGATTATTTTTTTCATGTTCAAAAAATTCGCCTTCAAAATTAAGGAAGGAAGGAATAAATAATTCTTGTGTTTGGTTTGCGTGATAAATTTAAACTATTTTTTAAATAAGCGCAAAAATATTTCCAATTTGATCTTATTTTTAACTTTGCAGACTAATTGATATGAAAAACCTCTTAATTAAAATTATTGATTCATTGTATTTCTTGTTTAAGGGTATAATTCCTCTGAAAACATATCGGTATGCTGTTTGTGGTGGTGGTAATTTAGTTCTTGATACAGTTCTGTATTTTATTTTTTACAATTTTATTTTTCTTAAGCACAACGTTGATTTACGATTTGTGGTATTAAGTCCCCACATCGCATCTTTATTTGTCGTTTTTCCTATAACCTTTGTGATTGGATTTTTATTAAACAAATATATTACTTTTCAAGATTCGATTTTACCTGGGAAGGTTCAATTATTCAGGTATTTTGTTGTTGGTTTAGGTGCTATTATTATAAGTTATTTTACGCTAAAAGTTTTAGTTGATCATTTTCATTTTTACCCAACGCCTTCTAGATTTATCGCCATTATACTTTCAGTAACTTACAGCTATATTTTACAAAGTAAATTTAGTTTTAAGGTTGCATAAAAAAAGGAGGTCATTTCTGAACTCCTTTCCAATACTAGTTTTAATGTTTATCGATAATTAAATCCGAGACCTAAATCCTCCTCCATCACCCATATTGAAGCGTAAGAAGAATTCAAAACCACCTTTGGCTCTAGAAACTTCGGTTAAACTAGAGATGTTTATGTCATATGCAAAACCAGCAGAATACTGATCCCATTCAAACATTACTTTTCCTATAAAAGCATCTTTGAACCGATTAAACAATCCAATAGAAAATGACATTGGTCTCGTAAAACCTGTTGCCATTGATCCTTCTGAAATTTTATATTGGTAATACGTACCATATAGAATTTCCATTGAGGTCTTTTGTCTTTGGAAATAGATACCAGGCAAGAAAGAACCACGTGTATTGTCTATTCCAATTGTACCATTTACAAATAATGACCAACGCATATATAATTTTTCTGTTCCTTGATCTACATACGAAAAACCTGGATTGTTAACATGATAAAATGCAACGCCACCATTAAAAGCACGTTGGTTATTCTGAGTCATGTATCCATTATTTTTCTTATATGTGTAGACCATCCCTGCTCCTGCATCTAAATAAGTAAAACTTGCTGAATTAAATGTTTCTCCACTTGAAGTGGATGAATTATAAGCCATTCCATCGTATTGACTTGCCCAACGACCTCCATTAGGATCAATTGATCTTTGCCCAAAACCAGTATAAATACCCAATCCTAATGTACTTGTTCTGTCAAGAATTAGATGATACGCTAAATTTAGATTTACATTGTTTGTTGTAACCTTCAAATCACCAGCTTTATCATTGAAAAAATTAATCCCTCCAGCCATAATACCCGTTTTATTCCTCTTTTTTTCATTGAATCGAGCATCAAAAGATGCCGCCATGGTTTGATAAGGAATGGCCACGCTGTTCCATTGACTTCTATAATTTATGGTTGCTTGCATCGGAGAGTTTGCTCCTGCCAAAGCTGGATTTAACGTCAATGGTGAATACTCCATTTGTGAAAAATGAATGTCCTGAGCAAATATAGTTGAACTGAAAATAATCGAGACAGCCAGTATTTTTATACAATTTTTCATATAATTCTATTATAAAATTATCTAATTAACGTTAGATTTCCTGATTCTTCAACTGTTGTTCCATCAAGCAATGTTGCAACTAATTTGTAGGCAAAAACACCAGAATTCAAAGGTTTTTCTTTGTAGGTACCGTCCCAACATACTAAAGGATCTGTTGTTTCAAACACCTTT
>JBILYS010000265.1:0-3584 GCA_044377625.1 Crocinitomicaceae bacterium | reverse complement strand
ATTTTGCCCTTGACAAGAAGTCAAGACAAGTGCGAAAAGATAAAAAATATTCGTTTTCATAATGTCCAATTTTATTGATTAACGAATGAAAACCTATTTTGTGTTATCAGATTGCCTTTTCTTTCTGAATTAATGTTAAAAAAGAATCAAAAGCCTTATAAATTGAAGCTAATTGCTCATTTGAAATACAATACGGTGGATTGATGAAAATAACATTTCCCAATGGACGAATCAATAATCCATTTTCCAAAAAGAAATTATATGCTTTATCACGAATATTCGAGAAATACGTATTCCCTTCGCCTGTTTCCAATTCAATAGCCAAAATAGTTCCTAAAACTCGTGTATTAAAAACAGCTTTATTATTTAAAATAGAACCTTGATACGCCAAATTTGCTTGTTCAATTCTCTTAATATTTTCCCAAGTGGATTCTTTTTCAAACAAATCAAGACTCGCACAAGCAGCTGCGCATGATAATGCATTTCCAGTGAATGAATGTCCGTGAAGTAATGCTTTCGATTTGTCTACTGATAAGAAGGTGTTGTAAATTTCATTGGTTGCAACGGTCAACCCTAAAGGTAAAACCCCTCCAGTTAATCCTTTGGAAAGACAAACAATATCAGGCGTTAAAGTGCAATGGTTCATCGCGAATAATTTACCCGTTCTTCCCCATGCTGTCATTACCTCATCAAAAATGACGAGCACTTTGTGTTTTTTAGCAAGGTTTACTAATGAATCTAAAAAGGAACTCGAATAAGTACGCATTCCAGATGAACCTTGAATTAATGGTTCAACAATTACTGCTGCAAATTCATTCGTTTGAAACAATTTTTCGGCATACGCCAATTGTTCTCGCTCATTTTCATCTGTTGGAAAATCCAAGAAATCCACATCAAAGAAAAACGGTTCAAAAGGCGCATTGAAATATCCTCGCTGTCCAACAGCCATAGCACCAAAGGTATCACCGTGATACGCGCCATCCAATGCTAAAATTCTTCTTTTCGGTTCACCGAGATTATGCCAATATTGCACAACCATTTTCAACGCTACTTCAACTGCTGTTGAGCCATTATCTGAGAAAAATACTTTTTGCAAAGGTTCTGGTAGAATGTGAACAACTCGTTCTGCTAATTCAACCGCTTTAGCATGCGTGAATCCAGCAAAAATTACGTGATCTATTTTTTTAAATTGTTCAGCTAATGCGTTACCAATATATTCGTTACCATGTCCATGCACATTTACCCACCAAGAAGAATTACAATCAATGTACTCTTTTCCATCTGCTCCGAATAAAAGTGCATCCTTTGCCTTGACAATTTCAATTGCATCTGAAGCAGTTTGCATTTGAGTAAATGGATGCCAAACGTATTGTTTATCTTTTTGAGTGATTTCTGACATTTTTATAGAACGTTAGCTTCTTTTAAAATTCGTGCTTGATTTTGAATGAATTCGGTGTTCACTTTATTGGTCAAAGGAATTCTCGCAATCATTTTGAGATCTGTATAATTCAGAATAAACGATTCAGTT
Source organism: Crocinitomicaceae bacterium (assembly GCA_044377625.1). Lineage (GTDB taxonomy): Bacteria > Bacteroidota > Bacteroidia > Flavobacteriales_D > Crocinitomicaceae > M0103. The sequence continues at coordinate 2,056 of JBILYS010000265.1, read as the reverse complement.
GCTTCATTTTTATCTCCAACAAATATAATTCCTTCAATGTTGATTTTTCGATTTTTCAATGCTTCAAACGTCAACAACGTATGATTGATACTTCCCACATAATGTCTTGAAACAACAATAACAGGCAAATTCCATTCTTCGAACAAATCAATCAACAACAATCCTTTTTTATTCAACGGAACCATCAATCCTCCAGCTCCTTCAACGATTAAATTCCCTTCAACCAATGGCAATTGTAATGCTTCTTTTGCGATTTCAACTCCATCAATTTCCGCTGCAGCATGAGGCGACATAGGTTGAGAAAGTTGAAATACTTCTGGTAAAATAGTTACAGAATCCGTTGTCCAATTTTGAACTTTAATACTGTCAGAATTTTCTAATTCCCCAGCTTGAATTGGTTTCCAATAAAATGCATCAAGTGCTTGAGTAATAATTGCACTCACAACCGTTTTACCGATGTCGGTTCCGATACCAGTAACTATGAATTGTTTATTCTTATTCGACATGATTTAAAATTTTTGTCCTCGTCCGCAAAGCAGCACCGAAGGTAATTATAGAAATTACGCGAATTTTCTCAAATATTACTATAGAATTCTAACTTCTCAATTGCGCTCCCAACTTCCCTTCCAACTCAACACGAATCTTTTCCATAATCGCATCAATTTGATTGTCTTTCAAGGTATGTTCTTGGTCTTGGAACGTGAATGATACCGCATACGATTTCTTTCCTTCTTCTAAGTTTTTGCCTTCATACACATCAAACAAACCAACTTCTTTCAAAATTTTCTTGTCACAATTTTTAGCAATTGTTTCAATTTCTGAGAAATTGGTTGCTGTATTTAAAAGCAAAGAGAAATCACGACGAACAGCAAATGTTTTTGGCAATTCACTGTATTTCACTTTCACGTATTGTAGACTTTCTGTAATTGCATCCCAATCGAGATCTGCAATAAATACTTCATTTTTAATTCCAAAATGTTTCTTTGAAGCAGCATTTGCCCAACCAATCTCACCAACTTTCTTTTTCAAGATAGTCAATTGAACACCATCGTGAAACAGCGAATTTTTCAATGCACTTTCCTGCAACATGCCATTCAATCCTAGTCGGCTGAACAAAGCATTCACTAATCCTTTCATTGAATAATAGGAAAATTGATCTTTGGATGCATTCCAGGATTCTTGTTCCTTCTTTCCTGTTAAAACAAGTATCAATCGTTTGTTTTCAGCATAACCACTTTCATATTTGTGGTAGACTTTTCCAAATTCAAACAATTTCAAATCTGCGTGTTGACGGTTTTGATTGTGTTGAACAACTCCCAAAGCATTAAAAATCAAACTTTGACGCATCACATCCAATTCCTGACTCAACGGATTCAACATTTGAACATTGCGTTGCGCTTGAAGCACTTCTCCACCCAGCTTCTCGGTATAAACCGAAGTCGTTAAAGAATTGTTCAACATTTCAACCAAGCCTTTTCCAACCAACATTTCCGAAAGAACATTTTGCACTTTTTCTAAATCCGGTTTTGGAAAAACACCAATTGAGGTATTCAATTTTTCAGGTAAAGGAACGTTGTTGAAACCATAGATCCGCAAAACTTCTTCTGTTAAATCAGCCTCACGTGTTACGTCCACACGATAAGCTGGAACTTCAACTTGTGCAATTCCATTCGAAACAGAAACAATTTTGATATCCAAAGAAGTTAAAATTCGATCGATATCTTGAACTGAAATAGAAGAACCAATTAATTTATTGCAACGGTCGTAACTGAATTCAACAACTTTATTTTCAATTTTATTTGGATAAACATCTACAACATCCATTGCAATTTCACCACCAGCCACTTCTTGAATTAATAGCGCAGCACGCTTCAATGCAAATACAGTTAAATTTGGATCAACACCTCTTTCAAAACGGAAACTTGCATCGGTATTCATTCCATGAAACTTTGCCGTTTTGCGCACTGAAACAGGATTGAAATAAGCAGATTCTAAAAATACTTCTGTTGTGTCATCTTTGATTCCAGAATCAGCTCCACCAAAAACACCTGCAATA
>JBILYS010000264.1:0-3591 GCA_044377625.1 Crocinitomicaceae bacterium | reverse complement strand
AGTTACATTATGTTTTTTTTTGCAGATAAAAAATGAATTTAGACTCTGAATCGCAATGAAATCAGACGTTCTACGTAATATTGCAAAGTTGCAAAGTTGCGTGACAAAATCATCAAAATATCAAGCGAATTTCACCAATTTATGCAGAAAATATCTATTATTTGCTTCAACCTCACCTCTTCTCAAAGAAATTCCACAATGCATCATTTGGAACTGGAGCTGTAATTTTGATTACTTCTTTACTTGTAGGATGAATGAAATCTAAATAACGTGCATGCAAACTTATTGAAGCATCAGGATTAGCTCGTCGCGCACCGTATTTCACGTCTCCTTTAATCAAACAACCAATCGTAGACAATTGAACACGAATTTGATGGTGACGACCTGTTTCTAAACGAACTTCCAATAAGTGATATTTATCAGACGAGGCGATTAATTTATAATGTAAAATTGCTTTTTTTGAACCAGGTGTTTCGGTTTGAGAAGCGTAGGATTTATTTTGTTTTTCGTTTTTCTTCAGGAAATGAACAAGTGTATCTTCTGATTTTGCCGGTTTTGTTTCAACGATAGCCCAATAAATTTTATTCGTTTCTTTATCTCTAAACTGAGCATTTAATCGCTCTAAAGCTTTACTTGTTCGAGCAAAAACTACAGCACCACTTGTTGGTCGATCCAATCGGTGTACAACCCCACAGAAAACATTTCCAGGTTTTTCGTATTTGACCTTTAAATATTCTTTGATGTGATCAGGCATTGTTTCATCACCCGTCTTATCGCCTTGAACAATATCCGAAGCCCGCTTATTGATTACAATAACGTGATTATCCTCATATAGGATTTGTAATTCGTGATTCATAGATTCATCACTTTTTTAACACATAGGCACATAGAACACATAGATATAAACTATCAGTTATAAACTCATCATTCTATGTTCATCACTCATCACTTCATTTTCAATACTGCTCCTTCTCATTCGGGAAATCTCCAGATTTAACATCCTTGATATACGCTTGAAAAGAACCCATCATTTGCTCGTACAAGTTATTGTATTTTCTTAAAAATCGTGGACTAAATTCGTTATTGATTCCTAACATGTCGTGAACAACCAAAACCTGACCGTCAACACCATTTCCAGCGCCAATTCCTATAATTGGAATAGAAACTGTTTTAGCAACAAGTTCAGCTAATTGAGCTGGAATTTTTTCAAGAACAATAGCGAAACAACCAGCTTCCTCCAATGCTTTAGCATCTTCAATCAATTGGTGTGCTTCCCCTTCTTCCTTTGCACGAACGACATACGTTCCAAATTTATAAATCGACTGAGGCGTTAAACCCAAATGTCCCATTACTGGTATTCCAGCAGTTAAAATTCGTTTTATCGATTCGATAATTTCTATTCCACCTTCCATTTTCACAGAATGTCCACCTGATTCTTTCATGATTTTGATGGCACTTGACAAAGCTTCTTTTGAATTTCCTTGGTAAGAACCAAAAGGCATATCTACCACAACTAACGCACGATTTACGGCTCTTACAACAGAAGAAGCATGATAAATCATTTGATCGAGTGTAATAGGTAAAGTCGTTTCATGTCCAGCCATTACATTAGAAGCCGAATCTCCAACCAAAATAATATCTATACCCGCTTCATCAATGATTCGAGCCATTGAAAAATCATACCCAGTAAGCATAGAGATTTTCTCTCCTGCATTCTTCATTTCTTGCAAGGTATGGGTAGTAACCTTCTTTACGTTTTTATGAACGGACATACTATTCTATTGAATTTGCTCAAAAGTAAGGAATCCGAATTTAAAATCGGAATTATGTCAGGAAATTATCTATTAAAGATAAAAGTTGAATTTTTATACTTCTACTTCCTTCCCAATATGGAAAATCGCATCTCCTTTATAAACCACAGGAGATTCATTCGAACAAATGATATAACCTGTTGAACTCGCTTTCACTTTGCGCTCAAAATTGCCGTAAGGGTCGGTTATTAATCCTATCACATCACCTTTTGTAACTTTTGATCCGTTTTGAGCGGTTGCTTGAAACATTCCTGAATTAGGAGCACGCATCCATTTACTTTCTGAAAGAAAAATTGGTTCACGGTCTTTGGAAATGTCAAATTTGAACGTGCGCATTCCAAGATGACTCAAGAATCGTTTGACACCGTTGAGTCCTTCCTCAACAATCATTTCTTCAATGCTGTTGGTTTTACCACCTTCAAAAAGCAACATTTTCTTGCCTTTTTTATTGATGGATTCACGAATAGTTTTTGAGATGTAAGAAGAATTTAAGATAAATGGTGGATTAAAAATTTTCGCCAGTTCAACACTTTCCGCATCTTCCATCACGCAGCGAACTTGCGGGAAATTGTTGCGTTGAGCCGAACCAGTATGAAAATCAATTACATAATCCACGTGTGGCGCAATTTCTTTCATGAAGTGAAATGCAAACTGGGAAGCCAAAGATCCGGATTCACTTCCAGGGAAACTTCTGTTCAAATCCCGTCCATCAGGTAATTCACGTTTCAAGTTTAAGAATCCAAAAATATTAAACACAGGTAAACAGATAATTGTTCCAACAGCTGGTTTATTGAATCCTTTTCTAATTACTTTTCTAATAATTTCAACACCATTGATTTCATCACCGTGTAATCCAGCCATTAATAAAACGGTTGGACCATCCACTTTTGCACGTTCTACAATCACAGGAACTAAGATTGGCGTTCGCGTATGTAACATCGCTACATCCAAATTCAATTGAGCGCCTTTACCTGGAAGAATTTCTTTCCCAAGGATAATGATCTTCTTGTGTTTCTGGATCATCTTATATTAACATTTTTCTCAATGTATTCAATGATTTTTCCTGCAATATCTTCTTGCGTTGTTTTTTCGATTCCTTCTAATCCAGGAGACGAATTCACTTCCAAAACCAATGGACCTCTTTCAGATTGTAACATGTCAACACCCGCTATGCCTAATCCAACAGCTTTTGCCGCTAAAATTGCTGTGTATCTTTCTTCCACTGTTAATTCAATAATTCTTGAACTTCCACCACGATGTAAATTAGATCTAAATTCTCCAGGTTTTCCTTGACGTTTCATTGCACCAACAACTTCACCGTCAACAACGAAAGCTCTAATATCAGCTCCTTTTGCTTCTTTTACAAACTCTTGAACGATAACTCGAGCACGTAAGCCGTTAAACGCTTCCAATACAGATTGAGCAGCATTTTGATTTTCAGCCAATACAACGCCAACTCCTTGGGTTCCTTCTAGTAATTTCAAAACTACAGGCGCACCGCCAGCGGATTCAACTACGTGTTCAACGTCTTTAGAATAATTCGTAAAAACCGTTTTTGGTAAACCAATTCCTTCTTTGGATAAAACTTGTAAGCAACGCAATTTATCACGTGAGTGAACAATTCCTTTAGAACTGACAGCTGTAAAGACGTTCATCATTTCAAATTGTCGCACTACAGCTGTTCCATAAAAGGTGACAGAGGCTCCAATTCTTGGAATTACGGCATCAAATCCACTTAAATAATCTCCACCATAATAAATAGCGGGACCTTTTTGTTCTA
>JBILYS010000263.1:0-3601 GCA_044377625.1 Crocinitomicaceae bacterium | reverse complement strand
GTGTGCGTTATTCTAATATCCCGGTCATTGTAGCACCTCATAACATGGCACTTGGTGGTGGATGTGAAATGTCAATGCACGCTGATAAAGTTGTCGCTCACGCAGAACTTTACATGGGACTTGTAGAATTTGGAGTTGGTTTAATTCCTGGTGGTGGTGGTTCTAAAGAATATGCAAAACGCCTTTCAGAAGAATTGCATGCTGGTGACATTAAAATCAATCGCTTAAGAGAACGTTTCTTAACAATTGGACAAGCCAAAGTTTCAACTTCTGCATACGAAGCATTTGATCTTGGCTATTTACGTGAAGGTATTGACGAAGTTGTCGTAAGTCGTGATCATCAATTATCTCGTGCTAAAGCAGCAACATTAGAATTGGCTAACAAAGGATACATTGCTCCAAAACGTGAAAAAAATATTACAGTTATGGGTCAAGAAGGACTTGGAATTGTATACGTGGGAGCTAATTCTATGTTGTCGGGAAATTATATGTCAGACCATGATCGCGTGATTTCTGAAAAACTTGGTTTTGTTCTTTGCGGAGGTGATTTAAGTGAAAACACGCTGGTTACAGAGCAATATTTATTAGACCTAGAACGCAAAGCGTTTGTAGAATTATGTGCTGAACGTAAGACCTTGGAACGATTGGAATCATTGGTGAAGAATGGAAAGATCCTACGGAATTAGACTTTAGGATTTTAAGACTGAAGGACATTAAGACTTTATTTATTGGGAAAAATAATATTTTGAAGAAGGGACACAATTTTAGAGAATTAAAAATTTGGAAGGAATCAATGGCTCTGGTAAAGAAAATTTATTTGATAACTGCTGATTTACCGAAGGACGAGAAATTTGGTTTGATTTCACAAATAAATCGTTGTTCAATTTCGATTCCTTCAAATATTGCAGAAGGTTCTGGTAGAACTTCCGAAAAAGAATTTCTTCATTTTTTGAATATTGCCATCTCTTCATCTTATGAATTAGAAACACAATTGATTCTAATTTATGACATTTATAATATAGAAACAAAATCAATTTTAACCGATTTAGAAACTCTCCAAAAAATGATTGGAGCTTTTAAACGAATGTTGAAAACAGAATAAAATTTAATTTGGCAAAAAGTCATTTAGTCTTAAAATCCTAAAGTCTTATTGTCTTAATATCAAGAAACATGAAACAAAACGCATACATAGTAACAGGATTTCGTTCCGCAGTTGGAAAAGCGGGAAAAGGTGGATTCAGATTCTACCGACCAGATGATTTAGCGGCAGATGTTATCAAACATTTAATGGCAAGTGTTCCAGAACTAGATAAGTTAAGAGTGGATGACGTGATCGTTGGAAACGCAACACCAGAAGCGGAACAAGGATTAAATGTCGGTCGAATGATTTCGTTAATGGGATTAAATACCGACAAAGTTCCTGGAATGACAGTTAACAGATATTGTTCTTCAGGTTTGGAAACAATAGCTATTGCTACTGCAAAAATTGAAGCTGGAATGGCGGAATGCATCATTGCTGGTGGAGTTGAATCAATGTCAGTAATGGCAATGGGTGGCTGGAGAATTGTTCCTAATCCAAAAGTTGGAAAAGAAAATCCAAATTGGTATTGGGGAATGGGTTTAACAGCAGAAGCAGTTGCAAAACAATACAACGTAACACGTGAAGAACAAGATGCTTTTTCTCTTCATTCACATGAAAAGGCAATTGCAGCAATAAAAGCAGGTCGTTTTAAAGATGATATTGTTCCAATAAATGTTGAACATATCTTTTTAGATGAAAATGAAAAACGACAAGTAAAAAATTACATTGTTGACACAGACGAAGGACCTAGACCTAGTACATTAGAATCACTCGGAAGTTTAAAACCTGTATTTGCAAATGGAGGTTCTGTTACAGCAGGAAATTCTTCACAAACCTCTGATGGTGCCGCTTTTGTTATTGTGATGTCAGAAAGAATGGTAAAAGAATTGAAATTAGAACCGATAGCACGTTTAGCTTCTTATTCTGTTGTTGGTGTTGAACCAAGAATCATGGGAATAGGTCCTGTTGAGGCGATTCCAAAAGCAATTGCAGCTGCAGGTTTAAAAATGAATGACATTAATTTGGTGGAACTGAATGAAGCTTTTGCTTCTCAATCTTTAGCCGTAATTCGTGAAACTGGTTTAAATCCAGATATTGTAAATGTGAACGGAGGTGCAATTGCAATGGGTCATCCACTTGGTTGCACAGGAGCAAAATTGTCTGTTCAAATCATGAACGAATTAAAAAAACGCAACGAAAAATACGGAATTGTGACTATGTGTGTTGGAACCGGACAAGGAGCAGCTGGGGTGATAGAGATGTTGTAATGAGATTTTAGGACGGCAGGACATTAAGACTTTGAGATGTTTGAATTGTTTCAGTAATCCTCTTCTTTAGAATGGCGAATCGGTTTCCCCCTTTGGAGGGGGATTAAGGGGGAGGGATTTATTTTATGCGAACCGCTTTCAGAAATGAGAGCGGTTTTTCTATAAAAAAACTCGAATTAAAAGTCATTTGCCACATTGAAGATTTCCTCCGTATCTTTGCAACATGAATTCAGAAAAGCAACACATCGATTCCATACTTTCAAAAATTGGTTTCAAAGAATTAAATGACCTTCAAAAAGAAACATTAGAAAAGAGTAAAACAGCGAAAGACATGTTTATTCTTTCACAAACAGGTTCGGGTAAAACATTTGCCTTTTTGTTGCCTTTATTCTTAAGATTAGACGAGAAATCAACTGATATTCAAGCTGTCATACTCGCGCCATCACGTGAATTAGCGATTCAAATTGAAGGCGTTTTTAGATCTATGAAAACGAATTTCAAAGTGCTGACTTGTTATGGCGGTCATTCCATGCAAGTAGAAAAAAATAGTCTTTCTGAATCACCTGCTGTTCTAATTGGAACGCCTGGAAGAATTTGTGATCATATTACGCGACATACTATTGACCTTTCTCAGGTCAAACAATTTATTGTAGATGAATATGATAAAAGTTTAGAGTTTGGATTTGAAGATCAAATTAAATTCATTTATGAAGAGTTCACTAGTTTAGCTTTTACAACACTTGTTTCAGCAACAGAACATAAAGAATTCCCGACTTATCTTTCATTTGATCATCCGGCAGTAATTAATCATTTATCCAATTCTGAAGAACCAGCAATTAATTTTTGGAATTTTCCTGTGAAAACGAGTACAAAATTTGAACGACTTTTTGATTTGTTGTGTTCCTTCAATGGCGAATTAACAATCGTTTTTTGCAATTTCAGGGAAGCGACAGAAAGTGTCAATGAATACTTATCAGAAAATGGTTATGACTCGGTCATTTATCATGGTGGGATGGAACAAGACGAACGAGAACGTGCCTTGATTAAATTCCGAAATGGGAGTTATCACACATTAATATGCACTGATTTAGGATCACGTGGATTAGATATTCCTGAAATTCAACACGTTGTTCATTTTCAATTTCCTCATAGCGAAGAAGCATTTATTCATAGAAACGGTAGAACTGCGAGAATGAAGGCCAATGGCTCGTCTTATCTGTTAATCAACAAAGAGGAAGAAACTCCAGATTAT
>JBILYS010000262.1:0-3610 GCA_044377625.1 Crocinitomicaceae bacterium | reverse complement strand
AAGATTATAATAGTTGGGAACTAGATTTCTTAGCTGACTACATTATTAACAAACATCACAAATACATAGAAAATTCACATCCAATCTTACACGAATACAGTAATAAAGTTGCTCGCGTTCATGGTGATCGTCATCCAGAGGTTGCGGAAATCGCACATTATTACAATGAAGTTGCAGAAGAATTAAACAACCACATGCAAAAGGAAGAAATGATTTTGTTTCCCTATATCAAAGAATTAGTAGTTGCAAAGAGAAATGGAACTCCAATTTCAAGACCACCATTTGGGACTATTGAAAATCCAATCAACATGATGGAAGCAGAACATGTTTCAGCAGGAGGCAATATGGACAAAATCAAAGAATTCAGTAATAACTTTACACCGCCTGAAGATGCTTGTAATTCTTATCGTGTTCTTTTTTCAAAATTACAAGAATACGAGCTTGATTTGCACCATCATATACATTTGGAGAACAATATTTTATTCAAAAAAGCAATTGAATTAGAACAAGAGTTATTCAATAAATAAGTCAAAATGAGCTTAAATATAAATTCATTAAATAAAGAAGAAATGGACGTTCTTGAAATTCTCAAGAACGTCATTGAACCTGCAACAGAAGTTGGAATAATAGATTTAGGATTAGTTTATTCAATCTCAATTGTTTCTAATAAAGTAATCATTAATTTGACTTTTACTTCTTCAGACTATTCAATGGGAGATTCAATAATTCACGCTATTGAACAAATTATTTCAAATACATATCCTGGTTTTGAAGCTGAAGTTAATATAGTTTGGTTGCCAGAATGGAGTTTAGAAATGGTATCTGAAGAAGGTAAATTAGCACTCAGCGAACTTTAATATGTTATCGAACAAATGTAAATATGCAATTAGGGCTGTTCTATATTTGGCTTCTCAAGATTCAGCAACTAAAATGACCCATGGAACAGAAATTGCGCGTTTGTTAAAAATGCCTATTGCTTTTACCGTAAAGATTCTTCAAGAACTTGCTAAAAAAGACTTGATCCTTTCTAGCAAAGGACCTAAAGGAGGTTTTTATATTAATGAACAAATTAAAACATTGCCAATAATTAATATTGTTAATGTCATTGATGGTGCAGATGCTTTTCATCGATGTGGAATTGGTTTACACAAATGCTCAGATGAAAATCCCTGTCCTTTTCATGATACGTTTAAAGCAAATCGTGAAAAATTTCTAAGCACATTAAGTTCAACAACAATTGGAACTTTTTGTGTTGATTTTGATGAAAACCATTTTTTATATGTCCATCCAGAAGAAGTCTAAATTAGACCTTCAATTTTGCTCATTTACCATAAAATGGAACACAACTTAATGCGAATAATTGTTTCAATTTTCCTTCGTCTAATTCCAATCAATCATAAATACATATGTTTTAAATCATTTAGAGAAGTTTTTTTCCTTTGTAAATTCATCAAAAAAAATATGAAAAAGAAACTACTACTTACTTCGGTGCTTATAGCATCAACTTGTGCTATTAATTTGAAAGCACAAATCACATTTACTTCTGCTGATTTACAAGAAGCCGGAAAAACGTATGTGACAAAAACAGATACGCTAACCAGTGTGAATTTAGGATCTCCTAGCGCCATAGCTCAAAACTGGGATTTTTCTATGTTACTTATGCACTATATGAGTGGACCTTCATTTGATTTGACGACAAATACAATCTATGATGTAGATTACCCAAATTCTAATTTGTATACTTATGGTCCAGCCATTATGTTCGGTGGATTCTATGGTGGAGCGCCAGTAAGTTCTCAAGGAATGGATAATGGATATATGTTTTGGCGGAAAGATGTTACAGGCTTCTGGACCGAAGGATTTATGGCTGATGAGGGTCCATATGCTGGTAAAAAAGTCTATACTGTGCCACAAGAAATGATCATTGGCACTCCTGCTACTCTTGGTTCAATTTACTCAAATGATTCACAATGGGATTTGACATATGATGAAAACGTAAGTGATATTGATACTCTCTATCAATCTTTTGTTAGTAAAACTCAGACTGGCGATGCTTGGGGAAGTTTAACAACGCCAACTGGTACATATCCAGATGTCTTAAGAATCCACGAAAATGGGATTAAAATTGACAGTGTCAAATCATTCTTGGCAGGAAACCCAATCTTGTTTTTAGAGTTCTCACGCGATACATTCAATAATTACATTTATGTTGAAAACGGAACGCATTATCCATTAGCTTTGGTAAAAGCAGACAATAACAATGTGATAAGAAGTGTTGAATATTACTTCATGCAAGGTTTTCTAGGAACAGAAATAATCAATGAATCAAAATTATTGAATGTGTACCCGAACCCTTCAGAAGGATTGCTGATAGTAGAAATGAGTTCAATTTCCAATTCGATAAATACGTTTGTATTAACTGATTCCTATGGTAAAATAGTTAAGGAACTTTCGCTTGATCAGTTGCAAAATCAAATTGATTGTTCAACATTTAAATCTGGAATATATTTCTACACTATTACTTCTGGTTCTGAAATTGAAACAGGTCAACTAATTATTAGATAAGCAAATATCTTACTAAGTCGGAGTGAACTTTATTGTTTTCTCCGGCTTTTTTCTTGCGTCAAAAGTTCTAATTCTCTAGAAGTTTGACCTTCAATGGATGAGTTTTCTTCTGCCCTTCTTAATAAATATGGAATTGCCTTTTCTACTTCTCCGTAGGGAACATATTTAGAAGAATTATAATGTCCTTTTGCTAAATTAAAAGTAAGGTTATCACTCATTCCATACAATTGTGAAAAGAACACTCTCTCATAATGATTGATGATATTATTTTGTTCGATCAGTTTTAATGCCAATTCAACACTTTGTTGATTATGAGTTGCCAGGCAAGTCGCAACAATAGCATATTCTTTTAAACAAATAGTAACTGCTTGATCGAAGGAATAATCCGTTTGAATTTTAGTTTCAAAAACTGGACTTTCAACACCAGCAATTTCAGCATATTTTCTTTCCTTTTCCATGTATGCGCCTCGAACAAGCTTAACCCCAATTAGATATTCTTTTTCTTTAGCATCTTCCACTAAGTATTCTAAATAGGCCACTCGATCTTTCATATACATCTGCAAAGTAGTATAAATCAAAATTTTTGTTTTGTTGTATTTGCGCATCATTTCTTCGACAATCAAATCATAAAAATCTTGGGTGCTTTTCTCTTCAGCATCGAAATAAACTTTCACATTTTTAGATACCGCGAGGGCACAAATTTCATTTACTCGTTCAATAAATTGCTCTTTTCTTCTTTTTTCTTCAGCATCAACGCTTGAATCAGAATAACCAACTGTTTTTATGAAATCAACATCTTCTAACCCTGAAAGTTTAACACCTACAAATGGCTCTTTATTTTCAAGGCTTACGAATCGGATATTTTCAAGAATTGTTTCCAAATTAATTTTAAAACTTGCCTCCGAATTGTCTCCTTCAGCCACATAATCTAATACAGTATTAACATTATGTTCTTTTAATTTGTTCATCGTAATTTGTGCTTCCTTTCTATTTTGACCTGCACAGAATATTTTGAAAACAGTATTTTTCAGTAAAAACTTTAAGG
>JBILYS010000406.1:0-10244 GCA_044377625.1 Crocinitomicaceae bacterium | reverse complement strand
GAGCTCTATTGATGGGAGCATATACCTTTGCGCAAGCTCCTCAAAAAATGTCATATCAAGCGGTTGTTCGCAACGGAAGCAACTCTTTGGTAAGCAATTCCCCGGTAGGTGTTAAAATCAGTGTATTGCAAGGTTCAGAAACTGGAATTGCTTCATACATTGAAACTCAAAATGTTACAACTAACGCAAATGGTTTAGCAACTTTTCAAATTGGAAACGGATTAATTGTTTCTGGTACCATGGCAGGAATTGATTGGGCAAATGGGCCATATTTCATTAAAACAGAAACAGATCCAACAGGAGGAACCAATTATACAATTGCAGGAACAACTGAATTATTAAGTGTTCCTTATGCTTTATATGCTGCAAATAGCATTCCTGGAGCTCAAGGACTTCAAGGTTTACAAGGATCAGCAGGTTCGAATGGTATGAATGGAGTCAATGGTTTAGACGGTGCAACAGGTTTAACTGGACCAATGGGACCTCAAGGAGCGGCAGGTTCGAATGGTATTAATGGAATCAATGGATTAGATGGAGCAACAGGAGCTCAAGGCGCTGCAGGATTAAATGGTTTAGTTGGTTCGACAGGACCAATGGGACCTCAAGGTACTGCAGGGTTAAATGGTGCTACCGGTCCACAAGGTTTACAAGGACCAGCAGGATTGAACGGTGCAAACGGAAATGACGGAGCAACAGGTTTAACAGGACCAATGGGACCTCAAGGTACTGCAGGAATAAATGGTTTAGATGGTGCTACTGGTCCACAAGGTTTGCAAGGTACCGCAGGATTAAATGGTATTGATGGAGCAACAGGACCAATGGGACCTCAAGGATCAGCAGGTTTGAATGGTGCAGTCGGAAATGACGGAGCAACAGGTTTAACAGGACCTCAAGGACCAGCAGGTTTGAATGGTGCAGTCGGAAATGACGGTTTAGATGGAGCAACAGGAGCAACAGGAGCAACAGGACCTCAAGGACCAGCAGGATTGAACGGTGCAAACGGAACTGACGGAGCAACAGGTTTAACAGGACCAATGGGACCTCAAGGAATAGCAGGATTGAATGGTGCAGTCGGAAATGACGGTTTAGACGGAGCAACAGGACCAATGGGACCTCAAGGACTAGCAGGTTTGAACGGTGCAAACGGAAATGATGGATTAGACGGAGCAACAGGACCAATGGGACCACAAGGACCAGCAGGTTTGAATGGTGCAATCGGAAATGATGGTTTAGACGGAGCAACAGGACCAATGGGACCTCAAGGACCAGCAGGTTTGAATGGAGCAGTCGGAAATGATGGTTTAGACGGAGCAACAGGACCAATGGGACCACAAGGACCAGCAGGTTTGAATGGAGCAGTCGGAAATGACGGATTAGACGGATTAGACGGATTAGACGGAGCAACAGGACCACAAGGACCAGCAGGATTGAATGGAGCAATCGGAAATGACGGTTTAGATGGTGCAACAGGACCAATGGGACCTCAAGGACTAGCAGGTTTGAACGGCGCAAACGGAAATGATGGTTTAGACGGAGCAACAGGACCAATGGGACCACAAGGACCAGCAGGTTTGAATGGTGCAGTCGGAAATGATGGTTTAGATGGTGCAACAGGGCCAGCAGGTTTGAATGGTGCAGTCGGAAATGATGGATTAGATGGAGCAATAGGGCCAATGGGACCTCAAGGAATAGCAGGTTTGAATGGTGCAAACGGAAATGATGGTTTAGACGGAGCAACAGGAGCAACAGGACCTCAAGGACCAGCAGGTTTGAATGGAGCAGTCGGAAATGACGGATTAGACGGAGCAACAGGACCTCAAGGACCAGCAGGATTGAATGGTGCAGTCGGAAATGATGGTTTAGACGGAGCAATAGGACCAATGGGACCTCAAGGAATAGCAGGTTTGAATGGAGCAGTCGGAAATGATGGATTAGACGGAGCAACAGGACCAATGGGGCCACAAGGACCAGCAGGTTTGAATGGAGCAGTCGGAAATGATGGATTAGACGGAGCAACAGGACCAATGGGACCACAAGGACCAGCAGGTTTGAATGGTGCAGTCGGAAATGATGGTTTAGATGGAGCAACAGGACCAATGGGGCCACAAGGACCAGCAGGATTGAATGGTGCAGTCGGAAATGACGGTTTAGACGGAGAAACAGGACCAATGGGACCTCAAGGACTAGCAGGTTTGAACGGTGCAAACGGAAATGATGGATTAGACGGAGCAACAGGACCAATGGGACCACAAGGACCAGCAGGTTTGAATGGTGCAATCGGAAATGATGGTTTAGACGGAGCAACAGGACCAATGGGACCTCAAGGACCAGCAGGTTTGAATGGAGCAGTCGGAAATGATGGATTAGACGGAGCAACAGGACCAATGGGACCACAAGGACCAGCAGGTATGAATGGTGCAGACGGAAATAATGGTTTAGATGGAGCAACAGGACCAGCAGGATTTGTTTCTTTGAATGGCGCAACTGGCACAACTCAAACGTATACGGTTGGGACAAGTGGTTCAGACTTCAATATTTCAACAGTTAGTGATGTGCATACCTTCAATATTCCAAATGCTGGCGCTGCCGCTCGTGGATTGGTAAGCGCAGGAGCTCAAACTATCGCAGGTGCCAAAACATTTACTGGTAACCTAGCTGCAACATCGAATATGGTAGTTGGTAATTCAACTGTAACGACTGGTGCTGCATTGGATGTGAATTCAACAGTGGGAACTTTCTTGGCGCCTCGAATGACAACTGCTCAACGTGATGCATTGGTGGCTGTTCCTGATGGAAGTATGATTATCAATACTACCGCTAAAAAAGCGCAAATTGCCTTTACAAATGCAGCGGCTAATTTAGATCAATCAACTTGGGGAGCATTTGCAGGAGGAAGTATGATTGCAAGTGGTCAAACAATGGGTCAAACATTTACAGCAGCATATTCAGCTTCAGTTACCCAAATTGGTTTCTATGGTACTTACAGAAATGGATTAACAGGTGTTATCACTTCATGTAAAGTATACAACGGATATGGTGGAGCATTATTAGCTACATCAGCAAGTACAAGTACACTAGATAATGGAAGTAGTACACATCTTTTTACATTCTCTGGATTAAATCTTGTAGCGAGTCAATCTTACTATGTTGAATTCACAATGACATATAGTGGAGGTTCTCTTTATACTTACGCAGGAACATCTTATGCAGGTGGAACAGCATACTTTAACAATGTGGTTTCAGCGATGGATTTACCTTTCCAAATTTTCCATCCAGCGTCAGTTACGACTTGGGAGAATTTACATTAATCAGATAATAATAATTAAAAAGCTCTCTTCGGAGGGCTTTTTTTATGCCTTTAAATCTTCAATTCATTTTCTAAGTTAGTAATATCTCCTCGTGGTAAATTGATAAATTTCGCTCCTTCACATAAGTTGTTAGTGAATTAAGAATAGTAATATAAAATGAAAAGCCCAGTTTCGTGAACGGAATTGGGCTTTTTTGTGGGGTGTTTGGCAATGTGTAAGGGGTTGCAGATAACGGTTTGACGCCTGGCGAAGGAGCCGATTTTTAAAATTAGTTTTATTTGCGATCCAAGATCTTAAGTTTTTCAATTAGTCGTTGTTCGTTTAATAGATTTCGGCTTTTTTGCTAGACGTGTGTTAGCAACCGTTTTTTTTATAACAATTGATTAAGGTCCTGTCTCCCGATGATTGTCATGATTTCCACGACATCTTCTTTCATTTTGTAGAATATACTATCTACACCACAAACACAACGCCGATATCCGGATTGAATAAAATCTACAGATTCGAATGATTGTGGATTTTTCGCAATAAGTTCAAAGTGCACAAAGAAAGATTCAAAGTATCTGTCTGCTTGTTTCATTCCAAATTGTTTAACGCCGTAATGATGGATTCGGACTAAATCTTCCTTTGCAACATTGCTTAATTTGTATTTACCCATTAAGCATACTTTTAGATTGCTTCAAAATTTCTGATTGAGATTCGGTTGTAAATCCAGATTTTTCAGCTTTGTCTAATTTCAATCGAATTAAATCGATTTGCTTTTGTTGATTTCTTGCTTGACGAATTAAATCATTAACTAATTCACTCTTGCTTGAATATTCTTTATTGTCAATTTGACTTTTAAGCCATTCATCATTTGGCTCTGTAAAGGAAATACTTTGTCTTCTCATGATGTTTTGTTTGTGGTGTAAATATACACCAATAACGCATCAATTGCAAATTTATTTTTGAACGTTTTTCGGGTGTGGTTATGGTTGCTAACGGGCGAATACCCTCATTTTTTGAGGGTTATTAAAACTAGTCATTATTTTAACGTGTTAAGCTTTTTCTCTCGTGTTTTTTGTAATAAGATCAACCACCGCATTTATAGAATTAAATGAAGGTACAAATTGGCAATTCGATTTAATCGAAAAAATCAATGGATGAATAAAGAATCTTTATAGATTTCCTTGTTTTTAAATGATTAAATTTAACTCATTCAAAATGGATTCAACATGACAGTATTTGACATAGAAATGATTAAAAAAGTGTACGCCAAATTCCCCGAGGGCATTGAAGCTGCACGCAAGGTAGTTGGTAGACCATTAACGCTTTCAGAAAAAATTCTTTATGCTCACTTGTGGGACGGAAATGCAACTGCTTCTTTCGAAAGAGGGAATTCGTACGTTGATTTTGCTCCAGACCGCGTAGCTATGCAAGATGCAACGGCACAAATGGCATTGTTGCAATTCATGCAAGCGGGTAAGAAAAAAGTGGCTGTTCCTTCGACAGTGCATTGTGACCACTTGATTCAAGCAAAAATTGGTGCATCTGGAGATTTACAGCGCTCTTTCAATGAAAACAATGAAGTGTTTAATTTCCTTTCTTCCATTTCAAATAAATACGGAATTGGATTTTGGAAGCCAGGTGCTGGAATCATTCACCAAGTAGTCTTGGAAAATTATGCGTTTCCTGGTGGATTGATGATCGGAACGGATTCACATACCGTAAATGCTGGTGGATTAGGAATGGTTGCAATTGGTGTTGGTGGAGCAGATGCTGTTGATGTAATGGCAGGAATGGCGTGGGAATTGAAATTCCCAAAATTGATTGGAATAAAATTAATTGGAAAATTAAACGGTTGGACTTCAGCGAAAGATGTCATTCTGAAAGTAGCTGATATTTTGACTGTAAAAGGTGGAACAGGCGCAATTGTTGAATATTTTGGCGATGGTGCGCTTTCATTGTCGTGTACGGGTAAAGGAACAATTTGTAACATGGGAGCTGAAATTGGTGCTACCACTTCAACCTTCGGTTACGACGATTCAATGAGAAGATATTTAACTGCAACTGGTCGACAAGATGTTGTTGATGCAGCTGATAAAATTGCAGATCATTTGACTGGAGACCCTGAAGTATATGCAAACCCGACCAACTATTTTGATGAGGTAATTGAATTAAATCTTACTGACTTAGAACCACATATTAATGGACCATTTACGCCAGACAGAGGAACACCAGTTTCTAAGATGAAGGCTGAAGCAATTGCACATGGATGGCCGTTGAAAGTAGAGTGGGGATTGATCGGCTCGTGTACAAATTCTTCTTACGAAGATATGGCAAGAGCCGCTTCAATAGTGGAACAAGCAGTTGAACAAGGAATTGTCCCGAAAGCTGAATTTGGAATCAATCCAGGTTCTGAACAAGTGCGTTTTACAATCGAAAGAGATGGAATCATTGCTACGTTCGAGAAAATGGGGACAAAAATATTTACAAATGCTTGTGGACCGTGTATTGGACAGTGGGACCGTGATGGTGCTGAAAAACAAGAAAAAAATACAATTATCCATTCGTTTAACCGCAACTTCTCGAAAAGAGCAGATGGAAATCCAAATACGCATGCTTTTGTGACTTCACCAGAAATGGTTGCTGCAATTGCTATAGCTGGTGATCTTGGATTTAATCCACTGACAGATACTTTAACAAACGCAAAAGGAGAGCAATTTAAATTTCAAGCACCTAAAGGAGATGAATTACCTAAAAAAGGATTTGCAGTAGATGATAATGGATACCAAGCGCCAGTTGAAGATGGAAGTGGAGTTGAAATAGCTGTTTCTCCTGATTCTTCTCGTTTGCAACTGTTAGAAAATTTCCCAATTTGGGATGGTAAAAATATCATGGGAGCCAAATTATTAATCAAAGCAAAAGGAAAATGTACAACAGATCACATTTCGATGGCCGGTCCTTGGTTAAAATATAGAGGTCACTTGGATAATATCTCAAACAACATGTTAATTGGAGCTGAAAATGCATTTAACGGAAAAGCAAATGCTGTTGTCAATCAGTTGACTGGCGATTTAGGTGAAGTGCCTGCAGTACAAAGAGCTTATAAAGCGGCTGGTGTTCCATCAATCGTGGTTGGAGATCACAATTATGGTGAAGGTTCTTCTCGTGAGCATGCGGCCATGGAACCACGTCATCTTGGAGTTTGCGCAGTGATTGTGAAATCGTTTGCTCGAATCCATGAAACAAATTTGAAAAAACAAGGAATGTTAGGTTTGACCTTTGCTATGGAAGCAGATTATGATAAAATCAATGAAGAAGATACATTCAACTTCATTGATTTAGAGTCATTCGCTCCAGGAAAACAATTGACATTGGAAATCATTCACATAAGTGGATCGAAAGAAAATATCCTATTAAATCATACATACAATCATTCTCAAATTGAATGGTTTAAAGCTGGTTCAGCGTTGAATTTAATCAAGTTGATGGAAAATTAATTTTTACATTATTTTTTAAAATCCTCTTCGAGTTTTCGGAGAGGATTTTTTTTTGGGTAATGGCACAAAAATTGATTTCGTCGAAAAACAAACTACTTTATCATGAAAAAAATTATTTCCCTTTTGGTTTTGATGATCTCATTAACTAGTATTGCTCAAATTGGGCAGGCAGATAAACCATTTAGAATTCAAACCTATGTTGGTGGACCATCAATGTTAAAATTAGGATTCAAATTTTCAAATCAATTTCAAGAAAAAGTCAATTATCAAGGTAAGCCAGGATTGGGCTTAGAACTTGGTTATAAGCTTTTTGATTGGCTATCGATTGGTGTTGATATGAATTACCGCTATGGTCAAATCGATTTTACTGTCGAAGATTCTACCTTTTTCCAAGAAATAGATGATAAATGGAATGTCGATCTAAGTGGTTTTGACCCTTTTGGACATTATGTTATGAAAGTTCCTAGATTTAGAACAACAATTTTGGCAAATTTCCATGTTTTACAACCTGAAAGTAGATCTGATCTATATTTTACAATTGGAATTGGCTTTAATAAAGTTAGAGCTAGATTATATTTGGATGATAATTTAATTGATTATAGCAAACGATTAGGGACAATTTCATTGCCGGTTGCCTATAGAATGTCTGTAGGATATTCGTTTCATTTTACACAAAATCTGGGCTTGTTTGCAGAAGTTGGATTTGGAGGGCCTTTATTAAGTGCAGGATTAACTACTCGATTTTAATTCACTTCACCCACATCAATTTTTCCCGTTCAACTTTCATTCTTAGGAATCCAAAAATTACGGTATGAATTTCACCGTTAATGGATTCAACTGTTCCATTCTGTTTTGTTGCAATCAATTTTACGGTCGAACCGATTTGAATTTTATGGCGTTGATACGGGTCTAATTCGGGCTTGATAATTTTCTTTTTTTGCGGCGATTTAAGCTGTGCTTCAGCTTTTAGTTTTTCAACCAATTTAACATCTTCAATTTTTGATTTTTCAACTGCCAGATATTTAGTAAATTCTTCAATCAAACTTTTATTAGCGTCCTTTTTACGCGTCTTAGTTTGATAACGAGCTATATAAGCTAACATTTTTTTGCCAGCATTTAAATATTTATTGTCACGCTCTGTTGTTTCTAATTGGGTTTTCAATTTTTCCTCAAAACGACTTTTACGTTCTAAATAAGTTTCTTTTGCTTCTTGCGCTAATTGCTGTGCTTCAATGTGTTCTTTATTCAAGCGTTCTAAATACGTTTTCTCTTTTTGCAGTTCATTTAACAATTTATCCATGGAGACTTTTCGATCATCCAATCGTGTTTTTGCTTCTTCAATTAATGAAATCGGGATACCATTGATTTGTGCCACTTCAAAGGTGAATGAACTTCCTGGCTGACCAATCGAAAATTTATAAAGTGGTTCCAACGTTTCAGTATCAAATAACATACACCCATTAATCGCATTTTTAAGCTGATCAGCTTTTAATTTAATGTTGGCATAGTGAGTTGTGATAACGCCAAAGCTTTTACGGTTGTAGAGTTCTTCAAAAAACACTTCTGCCAATGCTCCACCTAAATCAGGATCTGAGCCCGTTCCAAATTCATCCAATAACAACAAGGTTCTTTTATTTGAAACCTCTAGAAAATATTTCATTCTTTTCAAGCGATAGGAATAGGTACTCAATTCATTTTCGATTGATTGATTATCTCCAATATCTGTCAATACCTGATTGAAAAAACACATTTTGCTGTTTTCATTCACAGGAACTAATAAGCCAGATTGAAGCATTAATTGCAACAATCCAATGGTTTTTAAAGTTATACTTTTTCCTCCTGCGTTTGGACCAGAAATCACCAACATGCGCGAAAATTTATCCAAACTGATGAATTGAGGATGTGTTTTTTTACCTGCAGTTTTATTCGCTTTCCAGAGAATAGGGTGGAAGGCATCAATGAGTTCTATTTGTGTTTCAGATTCAATTTTTGGTAAGACACATTGTAATTCAATGGCCAATCGTGTTTTAGAATTAACGAAATCTATTTCAGTTAATATCGTTTGATATGCTTTAATTAACGGATGAAAAACCGCTATTTCACGGGTTAGAACTTGCAGTATACGATAAATTTCTTTTCTTTCATCGTCATGCAAGAGCTCTAATTCATTGCTTAAAGCTATATTAACTTGTGGTTCGATGAAAGTCAAACTCCCAGTTTTACTGGAACCGACAACAGTTCCTGATATTTTTCTTTTATGGGATGATAAAATGGTCAAAACACGTCGGTCATTGACGAACGCTTCTCTTGTTTCACCTAAAACATTCTCTTTTGCTAGCCGACGAACTTCTTTGTCAAAATTCCTGTTTATTTGCGTGCGAACAGTTTTTATGTTTTGACGAATTTCATAAAGCAATTTTGATGCATCATCCTTTACATTTCCTGCTCTATCAAAAACGCCATCAATGAGCTCAATAATTTCTTTTGTGAAATAGGCATTTTCATGCAGTTGTGATAAAAGCGGATATTCTTTTTCTCGTTTATCGAAGAATAATAATAGCGTATTCACCAATTCTGATGCCTGCGAAATTTTCATATATCCTTCCAAGGAAAGAACTGAATTTTTAATGGGTAACATTTTCAATTCACTTGATAACTCTTCAAAATCGAGTGCAGGAAATGATTCACCATCATTCCGAATTGACAACAATTCATTTACTTTTCGTAAATCTGTTTCAATTGAAGGAAAATGATTCGATGGAACTAAAACCTCAAGTCGTTTTTTTGCTGTTGGACCAATAGCATATTCAACAAGCCATTCACGGATGGTTGTAAATTCTAAATCATGAATTGTTTGCTCGTCGAAATGCGCTGTATTGAGCTTGTCGAAATGCGCTGTTTTGAGCTTGTCGAAAGACTGCATGTCGTAAAGGTAATTATTCCAATATTATGACAATTAATTTCTCGTTAAGATATTGGGAATTCCTATAACTTACTTAAGTTTGGTGAAAATATTAAATAATGAAAATCATCTCTTTTAACGTCAATGGCATTAGAGCAATCGTGCAGAAAAATTTTGTGGCAGATATGCGACGCGTAAATGCCGATATTATTTGTTTGCAAGAAACGAAAGCAACGGTAGATCAAGTGAAAGAAGCAGTTGCTGAATTATCAGAATACCATGTTTTTGCGAATGAAGCGGAGAAAAAAGGTTATTCTGGAACAGCAATTCTAACGAAACACAATCCGATTGCAGTGACGTATTATATTGGTGTTGGTGATCATGACAATGAAGGAAGAGTTACATGCGCTGAATTTGAAGCGTTTTTTGTGATTACCGTTTACGTGCCAAATTCAGGAAGTGAATTATTGCGATTACCTTATCGTCAAACGTGGGACGAAGATTTCTTGAAATACATGAAACGCTTGGAGCAAACAAAACCTGTAATCGTTT
>JBILYS010000424.1:0-10247 GCA_044377625.1 Crocinitomicaceae bacterium | reverse complement strand
CTAATTCGCTTGATATTTCCAATTACACCAGCATTATTTATCAAGATTAGTTCATTTTCCTTGCTCTCAAATTTGATTGATTGCACTTCATTCAAATTGGATAAATCGCAATGGATAAATGAAAAATTTGGATGGTCAAAAGCATGTGATCTTCCTATACCTGTTACATGATGTCCAGCAGCAAGAAAATATTCAACAAATTCTTTACCTAATCCTTTTGAAACGCCAGTTATAAAAATGTGCATAGTGTATGTTAATTACAAGTTGCTAGTTGCTAGTTATGAGTTGCACAATTTCAACAAAAATCGAGTGATAAACGAACGTCGACATCTCGACTATAGCTCGATGTTCGTCGAGGTGGAGTTTAAAACTGATAGTTTAAAGTTTAAAAAAACAAAGGCTTATAATAAGATTCTGATTAAGCTAAAGCTTGTTCTAAATCTTCGATTAAGTCTTCAACGTCCTCTACACCAACACTCAAACGCAATAAATTATCTACGACTCCCGCTTTTTCACGTTCCTCTTTTGGAATTGATGCATGTGTCATTGTTGCAGGATGATTGATCAACGATTCGACTCCTCCTAATGATTCAGCCAATGAAAATACTTTAAAAGAAGATGCAACTTTGAAGGTATTCTCAATTGCCTTGTCTTTTAAAACAATGGAAATCATTCCACCAAAATCACGCATTTGCTTTTTGGCAATTTCATGGTTATGATGTTCAGGGAAACCTGGCCAATAAACCTTTTCTATTTTTGGATGATTCTTAAGGTATTCTGCAATCTTTCGTCCATTAAAACAATGTCTCTCCATTCTTAAATGAAGTGTTTTAATTCCTCTTAATACTAAGAATGAATCCATAGGACCAGGATTTGCTCCTGAGCTATTCAAAATGAAATACAACTTCTCATGAATTTCAGGATCATTTGTAATTAACGCTCCCATAACAACATCCGAGTGACCTCCCAAATATTTGGTAACTGAATGCATCACGATATGTGCACCCAAGTCAAGCGGATTTTGTAAATATGGTGATGCAAACGTATTGTCAGCAACCAATATGATATTATTAGCAGACGCAATTTTAGCACAGGCTTCAATATCAATAATTTGCATTGTTGGATTTGTAGGTGTTTCAGCCCAAATCACTTTCGTGTTACTGTTAATATACTTGTGTAAATTTTCGGCATTTGTAAGGTCGATAAAGTGAAATTTGATTCCAAATTTTTCATAAATCTTTGTAAACAAACGATAAGTACCACCGTATAAATCATCTCCGGTAATTACTTCATCACCAGGTTGCAACATTTTCAAAACAGCATCTGTAGCAGCAACACCACTACTAAAAGCAACACAATGTTTACCATTTTCTAAAGCAGCCAAAGCATCTTGTAACGCTTCTCTCGTTGGATTTTTCCCACGTGCATAACCATACCCTTTATTCACTCCTGGTGACTCTTGAACATAAGTCGAAGTTTGATAAATAGGAGTCATAATTGCGCCAGTTGTTGGGTCTGCGTGTACGCCTGCGTGTATTGCTTTTGTGCCGAATTTCATACGATGAATGATTTTTCTGTAAGTAAAACGCAAAGGTAATTCTTAAATTGACAATTATTCGATTGCCCTTTGACAATTTTTAAGGCGTGAAAAGTTTTAGTAATTTTAGCACGGTGAGTGAAAGTGTGAAACATAGAATAATTCAATTATTACAGGATGTAAGTCAATTCAATGCAAATGATGTATTGGTAAATATTGACCATTCTTCTTTGTTGCCAATAATTGATTTCTCTTCGTTTAAAGAGACCCAAGATTACCTTCCGTTTAAATCGATCGTTTCTAGCGCAAAAAAAACAGAGAAGGAACAAGGAATTTTTCCATTGTGTATTTCACAAGGAATAATTGAATGGGAATACAAACAATCAGCCGTTAGGACACCGCTCTTTTTAAGTCCAGTCGAAATTGAAATTAAAAAAGTAGACAATACAATTCGCTTTTCAGATGAAGAAGAATTCTCGTTTATCAATCCCTTTTTAATTAATCGCTTACAACGAGAATTTGAAATAAAACTACCTGCTGAAATTTTAAACTTAGAACAATTAATTGAGTTTCTTGAAAACAATAATTTCAAAAACATTCAGTCAAATGCAAACTACTTAGGAAATTTTCATCACCACAGATTTGAAATAATCAAAGAATTAGAGGAATTAAGCAATGAAGTACCGAATGCTGCAATTTCTAATCTTTTAGGTGATGAAAGCAAGGTTGAATCTTATCAAATAAAATTAAATTCCAATCTTTTATTTCCAGCTGATACAGATCAATATGCTGTATTTAAAACAATAGAAAAAGAACATACGGTCATTCAAGGTCCTCCAGGAACAGGGAAATCTCAAGTATTATCCAATCTTTTAGCAAAACTTCTGATTGATAATAAATCTGCTCTAGTCGTTTCTGAAAAAAGAGTCGCTTTAGAAGTTCTTCAAAAGAAACTCGGTCAATTCAATTTGGATCATTTATGCTTTATTGCAACTTCGGAAACCATTTCTAAGGATGTTCTTAAATCGTTGAAAGATTCATGGACTCAATTAGAGAAATTCGATTTAAAAAGCACTTCAAATCTCCAATTGTCTGAACAATATATCGCTCAATTGCAAATGCAGTTAGATTTATTGAATCAGAAAGAACTAATTGGAGGAATCAGTTATTTTCAATTTCATGAATTAGCAAAAGAAACTGATTTCGAAAGTGCTAACTTTTCTTCTGATTTACCTTCACTTGATGTATGGCTGGAAGCAAAAAACAACGTTCACACTTTTTTCAATGAAGGAATAAATTCGTTCATCAGTCGAATTTCTTTTGGCGTTATTAAACAAGATTCATTCAAACAATTTGATCAAAGTATCAATTTATGGCTGAATGAGTTAAATAAATTACACGTTCAATTTCAACTAGAAACGTGGCTGGATCTTCAAAAGGCGATGAAAAAAGCAGCCATTTGTCAAAGTTTTGATAACCCTAGTTTCAGAAGACATCAAGCAATTTTAACTCCTGAATCGAAGGAGCAAAAGAAATTTTTAAAGCTCAAGAAAAAGTTCACTCAGCTGCAAATCCTGCAAAGTAATTTAGACTTTGAAAAATCAAATTGGAAAGTTTTTCCATCGTTATCAGAGACAGAAAACTTATTGAATCTTTCGAAAGAAACAGGTTTTTTCGGGAAATTGAAATTCAAAAAGTCGTGGTCAAACGTATCAATAACATCCGTCAATCAGGCTGAAAACAATCTTCATAAATGGAAGCAGTTTTTAGTTAATTCAGAAGCTATTTCTCAAGTTAAAATTGAATTATGCGAAATTGGAATCGATGATGTGCATGCGGAATTAGAATTAATCTTCCAACAAATCCATTTTTACACGGCAAGTGATCGCGAAGAATGGATGCAAATTCCGACAGCTCTTCAAAAAATATATGCCTCGACCAATCATGCTTTAAATCAACTTTATTCTCAATTGAAGTTGAATTTTAATTGGGATGATGAAACCAATATTCAACTTTTCCTTGAAGGTGTTAAAAACAACTTTGGACTAATTCTTCAGTATCAAAATTCAATTAACGAAATGAATGAATCATGCGTGAGAAACATGAAAAACTATTCGACTTTTGACCAAATGGAAGCTGCTGTTTTAAAAAGCAATTGGACAAAATTCACTGCACAATTTCCAGTTTTTTCAAAATTCTCCCCTGCAGAATTATTGAACAAATGCCATACAATTATTTCTGAACAAGAAAAGGAGGCAATTAGCACTGGTCAAGAAATAGTATTGAGACAACACAAGCAGTTTCAGTATTATCATAAAATATTACAAACTGCTTCCACCAAATTAAATTCGGAAGAAAAAGCATTAAAAGCAACGTTAAAAAAAGGGAAAGCTATTTTGGTTAAAGAATTCGCCAAGACCAAGAATTTCCCAAGTTTAAGAGAATTGTTTGCTTCTGAAGCACGAATTTGGATTCAATTATTTAAACCGATTTGGTTAAGTAATCCGACTCAAATTGCCAAGTGCTTTCCAATGCAAAATCACCTTTTTGATGTGGCCATTTTTGATGAAGCGAGTCAAATTCCATTGCAAAATGCGTTGGGTGCGATTCAACGATCTAAAAGAATTATAGTCGCCGGTGACCATCAACAAATGGGACCAAGTTCATTTTTCAAAGCGCAAAGTGAAGAGACCATTGATTTACTTCATCAATCAAGTTTTTATTGGAAAAATGTTGGACTTAAACACCATTATAGAAGTGAGCATCCAGAACTTTTAAAATTTTCAAATTATCATTTTTACAACAATGAGTTGATTACGTTCCCTTCATTTAAACAAGAAAAAACGCCTGTTATTTGGCATTATTCAAAAGAAGGAATTTTTGACGAACGTAAAAATGAAATAGAAGCAAAAGCCGTTGTACTTCACATTGAAAAAGTAATTGATTCAAAAGAAATGATTGGAATAGTTGCATTTTCGGAAACACAATTAGCTGAAATTTATACGCAATTAACTCCTCAAACAAAGGAAAAACTCGAAATTCGCCTTGACTCAGATACTGCATTTTTCAAAGCATTGGAAAATGTTCAAGGAGAAGAATGTGATCAATTGGTTATAAGTCTTGGATACGGGAAAAATGAAAATGGCGAATTTCACATGCGTTTTGGTCCTTTGAATACTAAAAACGGATCTAAACGATTGAATGTATTGTTAACAAGAGCGCGCAAGAAAATTGATTTCTTTTCTTCTGTGAAAGGAAGTGATTTTAAAATAAGCAGTAATGAAGCTATTGACTTGTTACGCTTGTATTTGCTTCAATTGGAATCAAGCTCCAACGAAGTAATTCCCCATCAATTCCCTTATTCTTTGTCGCCAAGTATAAACGGAAATTCCTTAGCATTCGATTCAATTTATGCTAAAATTCAGGATGCCAACGAATTGGTAACGCTGGTTAACGTAATGGAAAACAGGGGCTGGAAAATTAGTTTTTAGTGAGCGTCTAACCAATTCTCACCCATTCCAACTTCAACTTCCATCGGAACAACCAAATCAACAGCAGCTTCCATTGCTTCTTTGATGAGTTTTTTCATCACATCAATTTCACTTTTCTCAACATCAAAGACCAATTCATCATGCACTTGCAAAATCATTTTAGATTTTACGTTTTGCTTTTTCATCGCATTATAAACAGAAATCATTGCCATTTTAATGACATCAGCAGCTGAACCTTGTATCGGTGCATTGATAGCATTTCGTTCTGCAAATCCACGAACTACTGCATTGGCGGAATTAATATCTGACAAATAACGTCTGCGTTGCATGATTGTTTCAACATACCCTTTTTCTCTAGCCAATACGATTGTGCTGTCCATGTATGTTTTAATCGTAGAATATTGCTCGAAATAGCTATCAATAATTGATTTTGCTTCTGTTCTAGAAATATTCAAATTTTGAGATAATCCAAAGGCTGATTGGCCGTATATTATTCCAAAATTAACAGCCTTTGCTGCGCTTCGTTGTTCACGCGTAACCTCATCAATTGGAACATGAAATACTTTTGACGCTGTTGCGATGTGAATGTCTTGACCACTTTTGAACGCTTCAATCATATTTTTATCACCACTCAAAGCAGCAATAATACGTAGTTCTATTTGAGAATAATCTGCCGCCATCAAAATGAAATCTGAATTACGAGCAATAAATGCTTTACGTATTTCTCTTCCTTTTTCTGTTCGAATAGGAATATTTTGAAGGTTGGGATTGTTTGAACTCAAACGACCAGTTGATGTAACAGTTTGCATGAAATTCGTATGAATTCTACCATCAACTTTATCTGTTAACAATGGTAATGGATCCACATACGTGCTTTTCAATTTTCTCAATTGACGGTATTCCAAAATCATTGGGATAATTGGATGGTCTTTCTCGTGCTTTTGGAGAATATCTTCGCCAGTTGCGTATTGACCTGTTTTTGTCTTTTTTGCTTTTGCAGAAATTTTCAAATGGTCAAAAAGTACTTCACCTAATTGTTTTGGAGAATCCAAATTAAACGGAATTCCTGCTTCTGCTTTTATATTCGTTTCTAAATCGAGTAATGTTATTTCTAATTGCTTTGAATAATCTTGTAATCCTTGCACATCAATTGCAATTCCTTCTTGCTCAATTGCTTTTAACACTTCAACCAATGGCATTTCCATGCCATAAAACAACTCTTTCAAGTGCTCCTTTTGAATTTCAGGTTCGAACAATTGCTTTAATTGAAAGGTAATATCGGCATCTTCACAGGCATAATCAGAAATTTCTTCTGGTTTCAAATCACGCATATTTCCTTGCGATTTTCCTTTTTTACCGATTAATGCTTCAATAGAAACTGGTTTGTATTTTAGGTAAAATTCCGCCAAGAAATCCATGCTTTGCTTCGATTCAGGATTTATCAAATAATGCGCAATCATTGTATCAAAAGTTGGACTTGCCACTTGAATTCCATAACGGTTCAAGACTTTTAAATCGTATTTAATATTGTGTGCAATTTTTTCAATCGTTGCTGAAGTAAAAAATGGATTGAATTCCTCTACAATCGCTTTTGCTTCTTCAAAATCAGCTGGTATTGCAACATAAAATGCTTCACGTTCTTTATATGAAAAAGACATTCCCACCAAATCAGCATGTAACGCATCCAAATCAGTCGTTTCTGTATCAAAACATACTTGTTTTTGCTTCATCAAAAGTTCTAACAATTCCTTTCTTTCGTCCGCCTTTGTAATTAAATGATAAGAAGGTTTTTCTGTCGCGATCGTTTTATAATCAGCTGTTTCAGTTGGATTCTGTTCAACAATTAGACTTTGCATTCCAAACAAATCTAATTGATTTGAACCGTTGGAATTATTTTCATTGCTTGCAGAAGGAGTTGATGTTAATTCAATATCCTCTCCAATAACCCTTCTCGCTAAATTTCTAAATTCTAATTCTGTAAAAATGTCTTTCACTTTTTCAACATCCACATCACACATTACCAAATGATCTTCGTTGAATTCAACTTCTAAATCAATGGTAATTGTTGCAAGCATTTTTGAAACACGTCCTTGCTCCGCAAAATTTATAACGTTTTCTTGTTGCTTGCCTTTTAATTCGTGTGCATTTTCTATAATTCCTTCTAAAGAACCATATTTCTGAATCAATAGTTTCGCAGTTTTCTCACCAATTCCAGGGATTCCTGGAATATTATCAGAAGCATCACCCCAAAGGCCAAGGATATCAATTACTTGCAAAGGATGTTCAATTTCAAATTTCTCACATACTTCTTTTACACCCAT
This sequence comes from Crocinitomicaceae bacterium, assembly GCA_044377625.1. Classification (GTDB taxonomy): domain Bacteria; phylum Bacteroidota; class Bacteroidia; order Flavobacteriales_D; family Crocinitomicaceae; genus M0103. The sequence continues at coordinate 2,898 of JBILYS010000424.1, read as the reverse complement.
GATTTCAGGTGGATTACCACCTCTACCCGGTTTGAACATGAAAATGTTTTCTGAAACCAGTTGACCGTAATCTTTATCTGGCGTCATCATATAAGTTGTATAGCCTCTTTTTTCAGCAACTTTTGCCATAGCGCCGATCACGTCGTCTGCTTCGTGACCAGCCATTTCAATCATCGGAACATTGAACGCTTCAACAATTTTTTTTATCGGTAAAATCATTGAACGAATATCCTCAGGCATCGCTTCACGTTGTCCTTTATAGGCTTCAAATTGTTCGATTCTATGCGTTGAACCACCGGGAGGATCAAAAACAACGGCTAAATGCGTTGGTTTTTCATTTTTTATCACATCGATTAAAACATTCGTAAATCCAAATGCCGCAGAAGTATTTTGACCTTTCGAATTTACACGAGGATTCTTCGCAAAAGCAAAATAAGCACGGTATATCAGTGCATATGCGTCAAGAAGAAAAAGTTTCTTATCAATGTTCGGTGTAAGCATTTTTTGTAAAAATTAGTAATGAGAGTTTAAAGCTAGGATATTTTTTTTAACCACATAGGAACAAAGAGAACATAGTTGTTTTTTAAAAACACAATAGAAATAAAATGAAACACATAGTAGCGATGCATTAAGTTTATCGATGTGGAACATAGGACACATAGTTATTTAAAAAAACACAATAGAAATAAAATGAAACACACTTTTTTTTAAAAACCACATAGACACATAGAGAACATAGTTTTCAAAATAAAAAAACCACACTATTTTTTAAAACCACATAGGCACACAGAAAACATAGTTATTCTTAATAAAAAGTTTTTATTTGAATTTAACACCCCAATAGGACAGACACATAGGTTTTGAGATTGGATTTTTAAATTAATTGTGTTAACTTCAAGTAAATTAGAAATTTATGGTGTTTTATACAAAAACAGATATTAATGAATTAACTTATCAAATTTTAGGAGCATCGATGGAGGTGCATAAATCTCTTGGTCCTGGCTTACTTGAAAGCGTTTATCACAAATGTCTTAAACACGAATTAGAACTGCGAAAAATCATGTTTGAATCAGAATTCAATGTTCCTGTTTATTACAAAGGAGAAACACTAAATACAGATTTAAAGTGTGATTTACTGATTGAAAATAGAATTGTTATTGAACTCAAATCAGTTGAGAAAATTCATCCGATACATGAAGCACAACTTCTAACATATATGAAATTGCTAGAAATCCCAAAAGGAATATTAATAAATTTCAATTGCAAAAATATTTTTAAGGATGGACAAAAGACGTTTGTTAATCAGCTTTTCAATGAATTAGATGATTGAAACATATAGTATTCTCTAAGTGTTTGGTGTAAAATAAAATATTAACCACATAGGAACATAGAAAACATAGGATTAACTAGTTGGAAATTTTAGATGACTGAAACATATAGTTTGAATTAAGAACTTTGCTGCAATTTAATTAACCACATAGGAATATAGAAAACATAGGATTAACAAGGTGAAAAAAAATCAATCAGACGTAAATGTCAGTAAAACATCTATGTGCCTATGTTTTCAAAATTTGCACTAATACTCTGAAGCATTTGGATCAACCGAATATGTGACCTATGTGCCTATGTGTTTCAAAATTTGAAATAATATTCCGAAACGTTTGGTCCAAACATCTATGTGACCTATGTGTCTATGTGTTTCAAAATCCTCCCAATATCTATTGTTTCACAAGTCCAATTTTAGAATCACCTTCTAACTCTAAATCAGTTAATAAAGCATCCGTTCCGAGATTCGCAAATAGTATTTCATTCGCCAAAACTTCATTGCACACATATTCATGATTTGCTTGAATTGCATGCTGAATAAATTCAGTTGTATCAACCGTTAACACAATACGATCTGTTACATCTAAACCTGTATCTTTTCTTAAATTTTGAACTCTATTGATCAATTCACGTGCAATGCCTTCCGCTTTTAATTGCTCAGAAATTGTAATATCCAACGCTACAGTTAAACCGCCTTCGGTTGCGACTAACCAACCTGGAATATCTTGCGCTGCAATTTCGAAATCAGCTAAATCCAACGCAATAACTTCTCCGTCAATTTCTCCTTTCCAACCGTTATTCTCTTCCACTTTTGAAATATCTTCGCTTGTCATTTGACCAACCATAGCAGCAATTGATTTCATTTGCTTGCCATATTTCGGTCCTATTGTTTTGAAATTTGCTTTGATGCTTTTTACTAAAACACTGTTGTCTTCGCTCAATAATTCCAATTCTTTCACATTCACTTCTGATAAGATCAATTCTTTCACGTGCATGATGTTATCTGAAAACGCTTTATTCAAAGTCGGAACCATTATTTTTTGCAAAGGCTGTCTCACTCTGATTTTTTCTTTCTTACGTAATCCCAAAACCAATGATGAAGTTCGCTGAGCAATCTCCATTTGAGCTTCTAACTCTTCATTGATAAATGCCTTGTTCACTTTCGGGAAATCTACTAAATGTACAGATGAAACCGCAAATCTTTTACTCACAGAATTCAAATCCGAAAATAATTGATCCATAAAGAATGGAGCTATTGGAGATCCTAAAATTGAAACAGTTTCTAAACAGGTATACAATGTTTGATAGGCTGACAATTTATCTTTTGAATCGTCACTTTTCCAGAAACGACGACGACATAATCTCACATACCAATTGGATAACTGATCACTTACAAAATCTTGAATTAATCGCCCCGCTTTAGTTGGCTCGTATTCATCGAAAGACCCATCAACTTCTTGAATCAAAGAATGTAATTTGGAAAGTACCCAACGGTCAATTTCTGGTCGCTCGTCTAACGGAATATCTTGAGCAGAATAATCAAATCCATCAATATTTGCGTACAAAGTGAAG
>JBILYS010000261.1:0-3614 GCA_044377625.1 Crocinitomicaceae bacterium | reverse complement strand
AATTTAGTCAACACAACTGTGATTTGGGAGGTTGCTAACTATTTTTCTTAACACAAAGAGGTGGATTTTATGCACAAAAAAACCGTCTCAAATGAAACGGTTTTAAAATTAGTTGGTTTTAATATTCTTTATTCAATTACTATTTTCCCTGTTCCTAAAACGGTGTTTGCGGTTGAAATAGAATAGAAATAAATACCATTTTCGATTCCATCTCTTGATAATTGAAAGCTTGATTCATTGATTCCTTGAATTGCTTTTACCATTTTACCGTGAACATCCGTTAAAGTGAAATTGAATGGTGTATTTTCTTCCGAATCAACAACGAAAAGGGTGCTTTCTTTGAATGGATTTGGATAAACTTTTATTTGATTATAATTTGTCGATAGTTCACTTGTTCCTAAAATATATTCAATTGTATTTAAAACAGAGTTCGTGACAATTGCTGGATTAAAATCAAAATAAATTTCAGCCTTATTGGTGATTTCAGTACCAAGTGCCAGCGGGAATATTCTATTCACTTCAAATCTAATTGAACCATGACTTCCTGCTTCATTACTTGTACTATCTGGTAAAAAGATATTGTAAAAGTTGAATTTCACAACTCCTGGAGCAATCCATTCTGGAGAAACTGTGTGACTTGATCCAACAATTTTTAAACTTGAAGGAATAATATTGGCATCCAGCGTATCTATAATACTAATATTATAAGCCGCTGCAGTTCCTGTGTTTTGAAAGTGAATTGTATAGTTCAATACTGAATCAACAAAATAATCTATTCCTCCTGTAACACCTGTTCCAATAGGAGAAACTTCTTTGAAATTTGGGTCATATGAATTCACCACTGGTAAACAAAAGTCGTATACATTATTTGCAGGATTAATATCTGATGCAGGAATCGTAGTAATTACTTTAAAACATAAATTGTCTCCTACTGTAACAGTTGGAATTGGTGTTAAATGAACATTTGTTAAGAAACTATTCCAATATCCTCCAGCAGATAAATTAGTAAGATTGAAATAATCCCAAATCAAGGTATCTCCACTAATTGTAGGCGTAGGAACTGAACTCAAAATTGGGTTAAATACTACCCGATTATCCAAGATTAGTTTCAATTGACCGGAAGCAACATCGCATCCCGTATTACTCACTGAAGGAAATAAATTAAAAGGAATGTTTGGTCGAATTACGCCGTTTGAACCAGCATAACATTGAACGTCAGCATTGCTTGTACATTGCAGTGAAAAATCAACATTGCTTTGAGGTAAAGTTGTAAAGGAATATATTACGGGCGAACAAGCAGTTGAAGGAAAAATGAACTGGTAATTTGAAGGCATATACACAGAATAATCTGTCATCCATGTTTCTTGAACAGTAATAGTGTACATCCCATTAACGTCAGAATAACCACCCGCTCCAATACTACTTACAGCAGGGCTATTTAAATTTGCAAAACTTGAAGTACTTATAGATTGAAGAGGAACATCTCCACCATTAAAAGAGCAATCTGTATTGTAGTCAACATAAACCCTTCCTGAAACATTACCATATAAACAAGGTGTACTTACAAAATTTGAATAAAAATTTGAAATGTTATGTGCCGTATCAAGACCTGAAACCACTTTCACTAGAGGTCCGAAAAAATTAGCATTTCCTGCTGTTAATTGATCATCTGTAATGACCATATTGAAAATAGGAACTGGTAAAAACACATACCAAGGATTTGCACCAGTTAAATTGACATCTTGACTATATAATGTGCCATTATTTTCATCTTTAATCTTCACTGAGTCGCCAAGAAAGGAATTGGAAATTGTAATTGCATACATCAAATTACACGTTGAAGAACATGTGTTGAAATCATGATTCATTGAAGGTTGTGGTGATGCATTTATGTCTCCTTGGACATATTGGGCTTTTGCCGAAAGTGTAACACAAGACAAAAGAATTAGTAGGTAGTTTGGTTTCATGGTAATAGATTTTGATGTTATTATTTCGATAATTCTTATGCTTGTTAGACGAGTAATTGATTGTTCGGTTGTGTTTACTTTAGAATTAAATTCTATTAACCTTAAAGTCAAATAATTATTAATGAAAACAACTTTTTATAAATTTATAAATGCTGGATAACTTCAATTTTTGACAGAAAATAGCTATTGAATTGAGCTCTTTAAGTGCCATCTTTTCATTTAAATACAAGCTTTTTCTGTCAGGATGTCCGAATTATAAAAATGGCAACATCTTTGACTAATCAGTTCGACTAAAAAAGTGAACAATGGCAGAGGAAAATGATTTAAACAATCAAGAAAGCGAAAAAGCTAATAAGGAAAACGAAACAGTTGTGGATGAGAACGCACAAGAAACAATTGTTGAGGAGAAAAAAGAAGAAACTCCTGAAGAGAAATATGCAGAATTGAATGACAGATTTCTTCGTTTGTATGCCGAGTTTGATAATTTCAGAAAGAGAACAAATAAGGAGAAAATTGAATTGATCAGTAATGCAAATGCGGGTGTTTTGTCTGATATGATTCCGGTTTTAGATGATTTTGAAAGAGCAATAGTGAACAATGAAAATGACGTTGAAATCACTATTGTGAAAGAAGGGTTTCACCTTATATTCAATAAATTCAAGGGCATTCTAGAGTCAAAAGGATTAAAACCAATGCATGCCAAAGGTTTACCGTTCGATAGTGAATTACACGAAGCAATTGCGAACGTTCCTGCATCTTCAAACAAAGAAAAAGGAAAAGTAATTGAAGATGTTGAAAAAGGATATTACTTGAATGAAAAAGTAATCCGTTTTGCAAAAGTTGTTGTAGGACAATAAATTAATTTGGAATTTTTGATTCATAATTCGGAATCCCAAATCCCAAATCCCAAATAAATTAATCCCTCGCGGGTATGAGTAAAAAAAGAGATTATTACGAAATATTAGGTGTTTCCAAAAATGCGGAAGAAGCTGAAATTAAAAAAGCCTACCGCAAATTAGCATTGAAGTTCCATCCAGATAAAAATCCAGATGATGCAAGTGCTGAGGATAAATTTAAAGAAGCAGCTGAAGCTTATGAAATATTAAGTAATTCTGAGAAACGTTCTCAATATGATCGTTTCGGTCACGCTGGAATGGGACAAGGTGGACATGGTCATGGAGGAATGAACATGGATGACATTTTCTCTCAATTTGGAGATGTTTTCGGTGGAGCCTTTGGTGGCGGTGGAAGCTTTGGCGGAAATAGAGGTGGCGGCGGATCACGCGTTGTTCGTGGAACAAATCTTCGTGTGAAAATGAAGCTGACTTTAGAGGAAATTGCTGAAGGTGTAAAGAAGAAAATCAAAGTAACAAAGTTGGTAAATGCTGACGGTGTAACATATAAAAATTGCCAAACATGTAATGGTACGGGACGTATCATGCGTGTTGCCCAAACTTTTTTGGGCGCCATGCAAACACAATCAACGTGTCATACGTGTCAAGGTGCCGGTAAAATGATTGACAAAAGACCTTCTGATGCAGATGCGCAAGGTTTAAAACGTCAAGAAGAAGTTATTGAAATTGAGATTCCAGCTGGAGTAGAAGAAGGAATGCAATTGAGCGTTACTGGAAAAGGAAATGCTGGTCC
>JBILYS010000260.1:0-3628 GCA_044377625.1 Crocinitomicaceae bacterium | reverse complement strand
AGTAAAAACGTAGTTTCGTGGAACCATTTAATTACTTAATAAACACATTTATCATGTACAACAATCATTTCCACTTTCAAACGTATAAATTCACATTCTAGAATTGACTTTAATGTTTTTAGGAGGATCCGTGTTTCCCCCTTTGGAGGGGGACTAAGGGGGAGGATGTAATATAATTGGTTTCTAAAATCAATTATTATGATTAACTTCAAGTAAAGACTTCATAATGAATAATTTTTACAATAAAAACTTAAAAATATTTGCTCGTGAATTACGAACAGAATCTGTTTCTAAAGCTGAGAAATTTTTATGGAAATCCATTCTGAAAAGTAATAAAATAGGTGTTAAATTTAATAGACAAAGACCCATTGATAATTTCATTGTTGATTTTTTTAGCAAAGAACTAGGTCTTATAATTGAAATTGATGGAAATTCCCATTTCAATAAGCCAGAATATGATCGCTTTCGATAAGACAAACTTACAAATTTGGGGTTTACTATGTTACGATTTCAAGAAGGTGAAGTATTAAATCAAATTGACCAAGTCGCAGAGCAAATAATTCATGCGGTTCATTGTTTAAAAAATAATTAGTTTCCTCCCCCTTTATCCCCCTCCAAAGGGGGAGATTTAAATTCTCATTCTAGAATTGTCTTTGATGCTTTTAGTAGGTTTCGTGTTTCCCTCTTCGGAGGGGGACTAAGGGGGAGGAAATTTTCACCAAACTTTACCTTTTTCAATTATTTGGTAGTGACAAAAGAAAATATTCTCTTTATTTTTAATTCTAAATTAAGTGTATCCTCCCCCTTCATCCCCCTCCGAAGGGGGAGATTAAATCATACTTCGAAGTTTTTAGTTGTAGGAATTTCTAATTTCCTCACTCAATCGAACAATTCTTTTCTTGAAATGTCTATTTTTAAACCCAAATTGCTAAAATGAAAAAACAACTTTATATTTCCGTTCTTGCTTTAACGTTTTGTCTTCCAGTTATTGCACAAAAGAAAGATCCCAAGAAAACAACACCAACTCCTCTTTTCGATGAATCTACAGTTGGAGGTTTAAATTTTAGATTGGTTGGTCCAGCTTTGACTTCCGGCCGCGTAATCGATCTTGCAATCCATCCAAAAAATGCAGATAAATGGTATGTTGCAGCTGCTTGCGGTGGTGTTTGGTTAACAACCAATCATGGAACAACATTTTCTCCAATTTTTGACAATTATGGTTCCTACTCGATTGGATGCGTTGAATTAGCGCCTTCCAATCCAAATACAGTTTGGGTCGGAACAGGTGAAAATAATAATCAGCGATCAGTAGCATACGGAGATGGCGTATATAAATCGCTAGATGGAGGAAAATCCTTTACGAACATGGGATTAAAAACTTCTGAACACATTGGGAACATCATCATTCATCCCACAAACGAAAATATCATTTGGGTAGCAGCTTACGGTCCAGTTTGGAGCGCAGGTGGTGAAAGAGGCGTTTACAAATCAATGGACGGAGGAACAACTTGGGAACGTACACTTTTCGTTTCTGATGAAACAGGAATATCTGAAATTGCTATTGACCCAACAAATCCAGATATTTTATATGCTGCGGCACATCAAAGAAGAAGACGCGAATGGACGTATATCGGTGGAGGACCAGAATCTAATTTCTATAAATCAACTGATGGTGGTAAAACATGGAAGGAAATAAATTCAGGATTACCAAAAGGACAAATGGGAAGAATTGGAATTGCAGTTTCACCCGCAGATGCGAATTATGTATATGCCATGTTGGAAGCGAGAGATGACAAAGGTGGTTTTTACCGTTCAACGAATAAAGGGGAAAGCTGGACAAAAATGTCGGGCTATAATACTGGTGGAAATTATTACCAAGAAATTATGTGTGATAACCAAAACAAAGACAAGGTTTTTGCGATGGATTCCTATTTACATCATACAATAGATGGAGGAAAGAACTTTGTTAACACTGGCGAGAGCAATAAACACGTCGATAATCATGCTATTTGGATTGACCCAAACAACTCAGAACATTGGTTAGTTGGCTGTGATGGTGGTTTATATGAAACGTATAATCACGCTGCACAATGGAAGTATTATGCGAATCTTCCAATTATTCAATTTTACAAAGTAGCAACCGATAATTCAACACCTTTTTACAACATTTATGGTGGAACACAAGATAACAATTCAATGGGTGGTGCTTCTGGAACAACGAATGTTACGGGAATTTTAAATTCAGATTGGTTTATCACGAATGGTGGTGATGGATTTGAATCAGCTTGTGACCCTGTTGATCCTAACATCGCTTATGCTCAAGCTCAATATGGTTGGATTGTACGATATGACAAAGCATCAGGTGAAAAAGTTCCAATTCAACCAATGCCAGGAAAAGGAGAAGCAGCTTACCGTTGGAATTGGGATTCACCTTTATTAGTGTCGCCACACGATCACAAAACATTGTATTTTGCGGCAAACAAAGTATTTAAAACAACGAATCGAGGTGATGATTGGACAACAGTTTCACCTGATCTTTCTCAACAAATTGACCGTAACAAATTAGCTGTAATGGGCCAAGTTTGGTCGATTGATGCAGTTGCGAAAAACACGTCAACTTCCATTTATGGAAATATCATTGCGTTGGATGAGTCTCCAAAGAAAAAAGGATTGTTGTATGCTGGAACAGATGATGGATTGATTCAGGTTTCTGAAAATGACGGAACAACTTGGACGAAAATTTCAACGTTTACAGGAATTCCTGCAAACACAAGAGTGAACATGCTAACAAGTTCCATGCACTCAGAAAATGAAGTATTTGCTGTGTTCAACAATCAACGTTCAGGTGATTTCAAACCGTACGTGATGAAAAGTTCGGACAAAGGAAAAACTTGGGTTTCAATCAGTTCTAATTTACCAGAAAGAGGAACAGTTTATTGCATCAAACAAGACCATGTTGATCCAAATTTATTGTTTGTTGGAACAGAATTCGGAGCCTATTTTTCAAATGATGGCGGAAAAGTTTGGACAAAACTTGCCGGTTTACCAACCATTGCCGTGTATGATTTAGACATTCAAAAAAGAGAAAATGATTTAGTTGCCGCAACCTTTGGTAGAGGTTTTTATGTTTTAGACAACTATACACCTTTGCGTTCATTGAAGAAAGAGAATTTCGACAAGAAAGCGTATTTATTTCCAATCAAAGATGCATTGTTGTATGTGCCAGCTGACCCATTAGGACTTGAAGGAACAGGATTCCAAGGAGCAAACATGTGGGCATCTGCCAATTCAGAATTTGGAGCAACGTTTACGTTAAATATCAAGGATGAATACAAAACTTTAAAATCTATTCGTCAAGAAAAAGAAAAGGCCTTGGAAAAAGACAAAAAAGAGGTTGTTTATCCAACATTTGATGAATTAAGAAAAGAACAGCAAGAAGAAAGTGTTCAATTGATTTACGTTATCCGTGATTCAAAAGGAAAAGAAGTGAGACGTCTCATCTCAACACCTTCAAAAGGAATATCAAGAATTGCTTGGAACTTGCGTCAAGAATCAACGGAGCCCGTGAATGTAAATGGAACCCTTAATAAGAACAACGGGTTCTTGGTTCAAGCTGGTGTTTATTCAG
>JBILYS010000259.1:0-3648 GCA_044377625.1 Crocinitomicaceae bacterium | reverse complement strand
AAACTATTATTCAATAATTTAAAAACAAACAAATAAAATGGGAAAAATAACAACAATCAAAAGAGAAATTGAAATCAATCAAACAAAGGATCAAGTTTGGAAAGCATTAGCAGACTTTGGTAACATTTGCCACGGACACCCTGCGGTAAGTAAATCATTCATAACTTCTGCACAAAAAGAAGGAGTTGGTGCAACTAGACATTGTGATTTTACCATGATGGGAGCAAGTGCTGAAGAAAAAGTAACAGAATGGAATGAAGGTAAAAACATCAAAATCGAAGTAGCAGAGCTTAAAAAAATGCCAGGAATTAAAACGATGGCTTTAGATTTGGCTATTAGACAGGATGAGGACAAAACCATATTGTCCAGCACAATGGCTTATTCTATGAAAAATGGTTTTTTCGATGTGATGAACAGCTTAATGATGAAAAATATGAATGCCAAATTATTAGATGGCATAATGGCCGGTCACAAATTGTATATCGAAACAGGAACCATTGTAAATGAAAAAACAAAATTAGACACTTCCACTGTCATAAAATTAAATTGAATACTAAAACATTTTTGATGATCAACGCTATACCAAACAAAGATGATATGGCAAGTTTTCAAGAGAATATAATTGATAAATCATACAGCGATTTAATACTGGAACTACATTAAAAACAGACATTAAGAAGTGCTTAAACCGCTTGTAAACAATAACGGATGTAAACTGTTAGAATAACAGTAAAAGAAGAAATAATGAATGAACACATAGAGAAACTTCAAAAAACGATTGAGCCACTAAGACAAGAGATTATCAATCATAAAGTATACTCAGAAATTAAAACCATAGAAGACTTGAACGTGTTTATGGAATATCACGTTTACGCTGTTTGGGACTTTATGTCATTACTTAAAACGTTGCAGGGTAATTTAACGTGCACAACAGTTCCGTGGTTTCCTAAAGGTTCGGCTGAAACAAGACATCTTATTAACGAAATTGTTGTAGGTGAAGAATCAGATGTGGACAACAATGGCATCAGAAAGAGTCATTTTGAATTATATCTTGACGCTATGCAGCAATGCGGTGCAGACACTTCTAACATTCAAACATTTATTGAAACATTAAAGAATACGAATGATTTCAATGCAGCATTTACCTCATCGAAAACGCCAAAAGAAGCGAAAGACTTTGTCAATTTTACGTTCAAAATTATTGAAAGTAACAAGGATTATTTGCAAGCAGCAATTTTTACTTTTGGACGTGAAGACCTAATTCCAAATATGTTTATTTCAATCGTAAACGACATTCATAAAAACTTCCCTAACAGTATTTCAACTTTCAAATATTATCTTGAAAGACATATAGAAGTTGACGGAGATCACCACAGTCATTTAGCTTTACAAATGACAGCAAGCTTATGCGAAACGGACGAGCAATTTTGGGAAGAGGCACTGCAAGCAACTATTGAATCTTTAAAGAAGCGTATTGACCTTTGGGACGGTGCTTATCAACAAATAATGAACAGAAAATAAATAGAACAAAAAAATGAAAAAATTTATGCTCAATATCCAATTAGAAGGATTGGACAACGAAACAAGAATGAAATTACTTCCGAGAGAACAGGAAGTTGTGAAAGAGTTGGAAGACAATGGGACTATCGTAGATAACTTTATTAAACTTGATATGTCTGGGATTTTTATGGTAATGATGGCCGAGGATGCTGAGGATGTACATGCAAAACTTTCAACTTTGCCCTATTATCCATATATGAAAATTGAAATTATTCCTGTGAGGGTGGTTAACAGCATTAATCAATGAACTCGCTATAAGAGTATATTTTGGCAAGTATAAAATAGTTGTCCTCTGCTTATCTATTGAATTTCAATTTTTCTTTGTGCACTTATCTGCTGATAATATTCATTCAAATAATGAACTTGCAAGATATATTGCCCAGGAGCATAATCCGTTGTGTTTAGTTGAATCCCTGTTTTAGCAATAGTTGCAAATTTTTCATTTACAACCTTTCGTCCAGTGATATCGAACAAATCTATTGAAACATTTGTCCATTCACTTGGGTTTTGGATAAACAAAACATCCGAAGTTGGATTTGGATAAACACTGATTGTGGAAGTAGTTGATTCCAATTCATTCATTCCTATTCCACCAACTGTAACTAGCAGTGTTTGTGTGTCGACAATTCCACCACAAAAAGTGACAGTAATTGTTACGGTGTAAACCCCATTTGAAGTGAAAAGATGTGTTGGGTTTTGTGTTGTTGAAGTTGTGCCATCACCAAAATCCCAAGCCCAAGATTGCGGGTAATCGTTACTTAAATCAGTAAAAACAACATTTTGACTTGGTAAAGGAGTTAAAGTCGAAGCGCTAAAATCCGCTATTGTATTATTCGAACCACCAATTGGCGTTGAAGTATACGCAATTTTATAACCAAAATAAACCACTGACATATCTGAAGCGAATTCAATAAACGCAACTCCACCAGTTGTTGTAAAGGGAGTTTGGAGATTCATCCCGTTATATACAGCTAATAAAGGCGCTGAAGCATCTGGTCCATCATAAATACTGAGATAATCATAATTTGTTTCAATGTTCAATTGCTCCATTGTGAAGGTAATCGTTGCTGCATTGCATGGTTGAATTAACAACGTGCAATTTTCATAATCTTGATAGGTATCGAATTCTCCTCCTGAATCATAAATGAACCCAGCTGTTTTATTTGTTGAAGTTTCATTACACATAATGATTGTTGAATACACTTCAATCTGCTGAACAATTGTATCCGCTCCAGCACAATTATTCACGATCAATTGAACGGTGTAAATTCCTGGATTCGCATACGTATTGCTTGGGTTTTGAAGTGTTGAAGTACCGCCATCTCCAAAATTCCATTCCCAGCTAATTGGGTTGTAATTTGAGTTATCAGTAAACAACGTTGGTTGACTAGCAGACAATCCACCTGCCGTGAAATCTGCAATTGGGTTAACTGGATTTATGACAATTGCATCAACAACTGTTACAATATCCGTTCCTGGGCAAAGCATGGTATTCGTCACAACAAGTGTTACCGTATAATTGCCATTTGTTGCATAAACATGCGTTGGATTCGGAAGGTTTGAGGTATTCCCATCACCAAAATCCCAAGCGTAACTTTCATAACCAATATTGGAAGTGAAATCGGTCGACAAAGGTGCTGTGCATGAAAAATTTTCTGAGATAGTGAATTGTGCATCAACTTGTGCTGAGGTAGTGTTTGCGCCAACTCCTACTGCGTACCACGCATGCACAACTGCTAAGTGTTGCGGGGAACACAAACCAAATAAATCAATTGCTGCTTGTTCAGACCCTAAACGTGCATCCATAAATGTCGAACTTGGAGTCAGGTAAAAAGCTAAATTTCGGTATGCAATCGTCATAGCATCAGTCATTCCTATTGAGGCAACGTTGTAATTATTTCCTAAATCATTGGTGCCTGTGCCACCAGTGCAAATCAAGTAATACCAAAAGTTTTGAATACCACTGTCGTAGTGAACAATGTCGCCATTATTGAAAAATAAACCATTGTAACAGTCGGCGTTTTGAAATTCATTTGGATTTGACATGTTACGAAACGCAATATCCCCAGGAGCTCCAGGATGTATTAA
>JBILYS010000258.1:0-3651 GCA_044377625.1 Crocinitomicaceae bacterium | reverse complement strand
TCTCCGAACTTACTGTTATCAATTCAAAGCGTGAATTTATTTTTAATAATTCATTTTTGTAGGTTTCCTCTGCGGTAATATCCCTTTGCAAAGCAATGAAATTTGTATGATTTCCATTATCATCAAAAATGGGCGCAATTTCCAAGTGATTATAATATGGTTTTCCGTTCTTGGCAACGTTTAAGATGGTTACATCAACATTTTCTTTTCGCCTGAGAGAATCAGAAAGCTGTTTTAAAGTATCTTTATTTGTGTATTTATCTGATTGTAAAAAATCTTTAGGATTTCTTCCTTTTACCTCTTCTAGTGCGTATCCAGTTGTTGTTTGAAAAGCCTCATTTACCCATTCAATCCTTCCGTGATTATCGGATATAATAACACCATTTTTCGTTTTTGTAGCAATGAAAGAAAGTTTTTTTAATTCGATTTCTGATTGTTCTATCAAAATCATTTGCTCATTATTCTCCTTCAGGATTAAAATGTTTGAAAGCAAAGCAATTACTTGTTGTGTGAAAACAGAAAATATTGTTCTATGGCGATCCGACAAACCATTATAAATTGGAGATTTGCTTTTAGATATAACAGCTGAAAAAAGAATTTGTACATCCTCATTAATTTCAATTTTCGAACTAACTAGGCAAGAATCTATTAGTGAATTTTCTGAAATGTTTATGGCATTGAATGAATGGACATTGTTACCTTGAACGATATCTCCTTGCAATGAAAGGTCATATAATTCGCTAAGAAGTTTTTTATAATCTGATTTTTGACCTCCTTCAGTAACCAACTTATCTTCAAAAACTCCACTTTTTGAAGTATAATGAATTATCCCAATTTCTGTTTCAAAAATATCAATAATTGATTCGACAACTTTTTTTAAAAACTCATCTATTGAATTTGTCTTTAATGCATCAGTATTAAACTTACTCAGCTTTTTATACAACAAGAGCTCTTGGTCGAGCAGATCTTGCGTATTTATAAGTTCTTGTTCAGTTGATGAAAACCGTGTTACCCTTAACTGTAAATCAGCATATTTGGCATACAAATCATCATAACTCAACTCTTCTTTCATACATGCTAATTATCTGTAAATTACATATAGAGCTGTAGAATAATTGTGATATGTATTTTTTCCTCCTAATCGAGCAAATTCACCAAAACCATACATCCCTAACCACGGTGGACACTCATTCTCCACATAAAAAGGGAACTGCATTTTACCGACTAATTCTTCTTTAATAATTCGATTGAATAAAAATCTTCCTCTTGCCAAACAGTCTGCGTGAAACACCGCAACGGCTTTTCTGCCATCCATTCTTTTAATAATATCAACAACTAAGCGATCCATTTCGCTAAAGATTAGTTCTTCATCCCGCGTTGTTAACCATAATTTCGTCCCTTCAGGACAATGGGCCGTTGCATAATACATATCATTTCCAACATGTTTTGTAACAACGCGTAATAAATGTTCGTTTCCATATTCGACAGCCAATTCAGCTGATAATTCTTCGCCCAAGGCTCCAATCGGAATAGTATCACCACAATCAGCATTTTCAGTTAATCCTAAACGATTTAGGTATTCAGACCATGCTGGATTTCCATTGAACTCTTTAATGATATTTCCTTCTGATTTTGTAACAATCAAAGGTTCTCCAACAGCTACAAAACCATGAGTTGCCTGCGTCTCTACTTTCAACGTAGGATCAGCAAATCCGACAACATATGCGCCATGCTCGTATACCTTTTCATCAACCGCTTGGTAACTGATAAATCCTTTCATATTATCAGATGATGTTGCACCAAAGATTGTTGTTTCAGTACCAAACACTTCTTCAAACGCTTTTATACAAAGGTCGTTTGCAATGTCAATTCCAGAAGCCAAAAAATACAACATATTTATTGCTGGATTTTGAGCTTTTAAATCTTGTGCCATTATAAGCGCCTTCTCATATGAATTGTGTCCGAAGATTTGATCACATGAAGAAACTGCAAATTCATTTCCCTGAACAGCCATTAAGGCCATATCTTTCATTGATTCACTAACACCTTCTTTACCGATTACTCCACAGCAAGAAGCCGCAAGAATGCGTGCATTGGGCACAAGAATTTTAGCTTCCTCAACTAATTCTTGAAAATCATGTCCAATTGACGCATGAAAAATCAATAGATTGCTTTTTCCAAAATCAGCTCCCATTGCGGATTCTAGGCATTCTTGTACACCTCTTCGGGTATTGATAATCCGGGTGCTTGCAGAATAAAATTTCAACATAGTAATAGTTTTATGTAAACAAGATAAGCGTTATTATGCTAATTAACCGTTAATATGGGATAAAATAATTTCTTTCAATTACAAAGGAATATTCCCGTGTTTTTTGAAAGGCAATGTTTCACTTTTATTTTCAAGCATTTTGAAGGCTGCAATCAATTTTGAACGTGTTTCTTCAGGTAAAATAACATCATCAATTATTCCTCTTTCAGCCGCACGGTATGGATTTGCAAAAAGATCAGCATATTCAGCCTCTTTTTCTTTCCATTTCTCCTCTGGATTGGCAGCATCTGCAATTTCACGCTTAAAAATAATTTCAGCAGCACCTTTTGCACCCATAACAGCGATTTCAGCTGTTGGCCAAGCATAATTCATGTCAGCACCAATGTTTTTAGAATTCATCACATCAAAAGCACCACCATAAGCTTTTCTTGTAATTACTGTAATTCTTGGAACGGTTGCTTCTGAAAAAGCATATAACAATTTTGCTCCATGTGTAATAATTCCTCTCCACTCTTGCTCCGTTCCTGGTAAAAACCCTGGAACATCTTCGAAAACAAGTAATGGAATATTAAATGAATCACAAAAACGCACGAAACGAGCAGCTTTCCGTGAAGCATCAATATCTAAAACTCCTGCCATTGCCGCCGGTTGATTTGCAACTACACCGAGAGTTCTACCTTCCAAACGCGCAAAACCAACTACAATGTTTTTTGCAAAATCTTCTTGGACTTCGCGAAAAGTAGCATCATCAATTACACAATCAACTACTTTTCTAATATCATAAGGAACATTAATGTTTTCAGGAATAATGTGCTTAATTGTTTCTAGTTTGGAAGGATTAAATTCAAATTGCTTTGGTTGAGGAGGTAATTCATTTGCGTTTTGAGGAAAATAGGTAACTAAATCACGCACTTTTTTCAAACATTCCACATCATTTGCTGCAATGAAATGATTGACTCCTGATTTTTCAGCATGCGTCTTTGCGCCACCTAAATCTTCAGAACTAACCTCTTCATGTGTAACAGTTTTAACTACATTGGGACCTGTAACGAACATGTAAGAAGTTTCTTCCACCATGAATACAAAATCAGTTAATGCTGGCGAATATACTGCTCCACCGGCACAAGGCCCCATAATTACAGAAATCTGTGGAATTACACCTGAAGCTCTGGTATTACGATAAAAAATATCGGCATATCCAGCAAGAGAAACAACCCCTTCTTGAATTCGCGCTCCACCCGAATCATTGATCCCAATAAGAGGAGCGCCATTTTTCATTGCCAAATCCATGACGCGACAAATTTTTGCTGCATGTGTTTCTGATAATGAACCACCAAGAACAGTGAAATCTTGAGAAAAAACATACACTAATCGACCATGAA